>NZ_JBHVGL010000028.1:53580-75671 GCF_042800875.1 Kitasatospora sp. NPDC057595
CGGGGCGTGTGCGGGTGGGGGGGGGGGGGGCGCGGGATGTTTGACCCCTCCGGCGGGGGCGGGGGCGGGCGCCCCCCCCCCCCCGCACCCCTCTGCCGTTGCCGTCGTTCCGCGTGCCACGCGGACCGCCGAGGGGACGCCGCCGTGACCGATCTGGACCTCACACCCGGCCTGAGCCCCGGCCACCTCGGTGCGCCGGCGACCGAACCGGAGGGCCGCCCGCCGGGCGCGCCCGCCCCGCGCCCCGATGCGCCGGATCCACGCCGACGGCGCAACGGACTGGCCTGTCTGCTGACCGCGCTCTCGCTGATCGCCGTGTTCGGCGGGATCGGGCTGGCCGGGTTCAGCTGGATCCAGGGGCAGCGCAAGCCGCCGGCCGCCGCCGACTACGCGGGCAACGGGTCCGGCTCGGTGCAGGTGTCCGTGCCGGAGGGCGCCGGGCTCAGCCAGATCGCCTCGGCGCTGGTGCGCAACGGCGTGGTGGCCAGCTCGCTCGCCTTCACCCGGGCCGCCCGGGGCAGTGCGGCGGCGGCCGGGCGGATCCAGCCCGGCACCTACACGCTGCGGCTCAAGATGTCGGCGGCGGCGGCGCTGGCCGTGCTGATCGACCCGGCCAACGCCAACGGCCTGACCATTCCCGAGGGATGGCGCGGCAGCCAGATCTACGCGGCGATCGACAAGAAGCTCCAGCTCCCGGCGGGCACCGCGGAGCGGACGGTCAAGGAGCAGGCCGCCGAGCTGGGCCTGCCGGAGAGCGCCAACGGCGTCCCCGAGGGCTACCTGTTCCCCGCGACGTACGCCGTCACCGACGACACCACCGCCGTCGACCTGCTGAAGCAGATGGTCGACCGGGCGGGCAAGGAGTACGCCCGGGACGACGCGGAGGTCGTGGCGACCAACCTCGGGCAGTCGCTGTACGGGCTGGTGACCATCGCCAGCATGGTGCAGGGGGAGGCCGACAACCCCGAGGACATGGCGAAGGTCGCGCGGGTGATCTACAACCGGCTGGCCAGGAACATGCCGCTGCAGCTGGACTCCACCATCAACTACGCGATGGGGCGCTCCACGCTGAACACCAGCGTCACCGACACCCGGCTCGACTCCCCGTACAACACCTACAAGCACGCGGGGCTGCCGCCGACGCCGATCTCCAACCCGGGGCGGCAGGCGATCATGGCGGCCGTGGACCCGGCGCCGGGGGACTGGCTCTACTTCGTGACCGTGAAGCCGGGGGACACCCGGTTCACCGACAGCTTCGAGGTGCAGCAGAAGAACGTCGCGGAGTTCAACGCCAACCGGGCCTCGCCGAGCGCCCCGGCGTCGGCGACCGGCTCGGCCCCGGCCTCCGCCTCCCCGCCCGCTCCGGCCTCGCCGGGGGCGCCGTAGCGGGCGGGCGGCGCCCCGATCGGGCACCTGACTGCGGTACGGTAGCGTCTCCGTCCAGGTGTTGCGCTAGCACGCCGGTTCGACAAGCAGCCGGGACGCCGTCCCGGGCGACCGGGCCGATCCTCCGGTCGTCTCCGTCGGTATAAGGGGATCAATGACCGATCTGGGTCGGGGCTACGGCCCCCAGGGCTCCGAGCCGTGGAATCCGGGAGACCCCGGGTACGGCGGTCAGCAGCCGGTCCCCGGCTCGCAGGACGGGCAGTGGCAGCAGCATCCCCAGCAGTCCCAGCAGCAGTACGGCGGTCAGCAGGGCTACCCCCAGCAGCAGATGCCGCAGCAGGGCATGGACCAGCAGGGCGTGAACCCGCAAGGCATGAACCCGCAGGGCATGGGCGGCCAGCAGCAGTACGGCGGTGAGCAGGGGTACCCGCAGCAGCAGGTGCCGCAGCAGGGCTATCCGCAGCAGCAGGGCTTCCCGCAGCAGGGTGTGGGGGGTCAGCAGGGCTATCCCCAGCAGCAGATGGCGCAGCAGGGCATGGGCGGCCAGCCGGGCATGGGCCAGCAGCCGTTCGGCGGCCAGCAGCAGGGGTATCCGCAGCAGGGCATGCCGCAGCACGGTGCGCCCCAGCAGGGCGTTCCCCAGCAGGCCGTTCCGCAGCAGGGCGGGCCGCAGCAGGCCGTTCCGCAGCAGGGCGCTCCGGCGCGGCAGGATCAGCAGCCGGCCGCCGGGCAGCCCTCCGGCCCCGGTCCGGACGGCATCGACTGGGAGGCGGAAGCCGCCGCGCTGGAGGCCGGCGCCGACCCGGTCGCGCCCGCCGACGGCGGTGAGCACGTCGAGGCCGAGTGGGACGGTCACGAGGGCGAGTACGCCGAGGACGAGTACCACGAGGACGGCGCGGACGGGGACGGGCACGGCGGCTTCCTCGGCGAGGAGGACGACTCCCGCGAGGCGAAGAAGAAGCGCAAGGAGAAGGGCAAGAAGTCGGGCCGGCGCAACGGCGGCGCCTGCCTGGTGGTCGCCCTGGTGCTGCTCGGCGCCATGGGTGGCGCGGGCTGGTTCGGCTACGGCTTCTACAAGGACCACTTCGGCCCGGCGCCGGACTTCCCCGGCCCGGGTTCCGGCTCGGTCAACGTGGAGATCAAGCAGGGCGCGGCTGGCAGCCAGATGGGTGCGGCGCTGAAGCAGGCCGGCGTGGTGAAGAGCATCGACGCCTTCAGCGCGGCCTGCGACAAGAACGTGAAGTGCTCCACCATCCAGCCGGGTGCCTACAGCATGCCGAAGGAGATGTCCGCCGAGGGGGCCGTGCAGTTCCTGGTGGACGCCAACGGCGGCGAGAAGCTGATCATCCGGGAGGGCCTGACCTCCATCGCCACCTACGGCCTGATCGACGACCGGCTGAAGCTGCCCAAGGGCACCACCGCCAACGTCGCCAAGGAGCAGATCAACAACCTCGGCCTGCCCGCGTACGCGAAGGGCAACATCGAGGGCTTCCTCTGGCCGACCCGCTACTCGATCACCGAGGGCATGAAGCCCGAGGACCTGCTCAAGCAGATGGTCAAGAACGCGGTGGAACGCTACTCGGGGCTGGACGCGGAGGCGTCGAAGATCGGCCTCAAGTCCGGCTACGAGGTGGTCATCGAGGCGAGCATCCTGCAGGCCGAGGGCAACAACAAGGACGACTTCGCCAAGATGGCCAAGACCATCCAGAACCGGTTGGCCGACAAGGGCAAGGTCAACGGCAAGCTGGGCATGGACACCACGCTGCAGTACGCGCTGGGCACCAAGAACCTGGACAAGAAGGACATCAACGACGGCTCCAACCCGTACAACACGTACATCAACCCGGGCCTGCCGCCGACGCCGATCTCCAACCCGGGCGACGACGCGCTCAAGGCGACGCTGAACCCGGCGGACGGCAAGTGGCTGTACTTCATCGCGATGTCGCCGACCTCGACCCTGTTCGCGGAGACGGACACGGAGCACGCCAACAACGTCAAGGCGTACTGCACGGCGGCGGGCCAGAAGTTCGACCCGGTCGCCATCCACTGCACCACCAAGTGACCGACCGCCCCAGCGGGGCCGGACCGGGAGAGAGCACCAGCGTGACCAGCAAGCACCGGGCCGCCGTCCTCGGCTCGCCGATCGCCCATTCGCTGTCGCCCGCCCTGCACCGGGCCGCCTTCGCGGCGCTCGGCCTGGACGGCTGGCGTTACGACCGCTTCGAGGTGGACGAGGCCGGGCTGCCCGGCTTCGTCGCCGGGCTGGACGAGGCCGAGTGGGCGGGCTGCTCGCTCACCATGCCGCTCAAGCGGGCGGTCATCCCGCTGCTCGACGAGGTGAGCGCCACCGCCCGGTCGGTCGAGGCGGTGAACACCCTGGTGTTCACCGCCGACGGGCGCAGGGTCGGGCACAACACCGACGTGCCCGGGCTGGTCAACGCGCTGCGCGAGCGCGGCATCACCGAGGTGCCGTCCGCCGCGGTGCTCGGCGCCGGGGCCACCGCCTCCGCGGCGCTGGCCGCGCTGGCCCGGCTCGGGGCCCACGAGGTCACCGTCCACGTCCGCAGCCCCGAGCGGGCCCGGGAGATGGCGGAGCTCGGGGAGCGGCTCGGCGTGGCGGTGCGGACCGCCGACTGGGCGCGCGGCGCCGAGGCGCTGGCCCACCCGCTCACCGTGGCCACCACCCCGGCCGGGGCCACCGACGGTTTCGCCGGCGACCTCCCCGCCGAGCCGGGCGCGCTCTTCGACGTGCTGTACCACCCGTGGCCGACCAAGCTGGCCGGCGCGTGCGCCGAGCGCGGGGCGACCGTGCTGGGCGGGCTCGACCTGCTGGTGCACCAGGCGGTACTGCAGAGCGAGCTCTTCACCGGGCGCGCCCCGGGGCCGCTGGCGGCGATCCGCGCCGCCGGCGAGGCCGCGCTCGCAGCGGGCTGAGGCGGCGCGAGGCGGCCGTCCGAGGCGGCCCCGGGATCGGGAGCGGTCGTGTCAGGGGCATGCCGACCAGCCATTCCCGTCCGCCGGTCGGCCGAATGCTGTCCGGTGACCGGACTCCGCGGCCGGTCGGCCGGTGCGGCATGAAAGGATTCGGGGAGAAGGCAAGCCCGGGCGGGTGGCGGCAGCGCCGCGCCGGTCCGCTGATGAAGGAGCTCCGTTGGGTACGTTGCGCTGGCTGACGGCGGGGGAGTCGCACGGCCCCGCACTCGTCGCGACGCTGGAGGGCCTGCCCGCCGGTGTACCGGTCACCACCGCCATGGTGGCCGACGCGCTGGCGCGCCGCCGGCTCGGCTATGGTCGCGGCGCACGGATGAAGTTCGAGCAGGACGAGGTGACCTTCCTCGGCGGTGTCCGGCACGGCCTCAGCATGGGCAGCCCGGTCGCCGTCATGGTGGGCAACACCGAGTGGCCGAAGTGGGAGCAGGTCATGTCGGCCGACCCGGTCGACCCCGAGGTGCTCGCCGGTCTCGCCCGCAACGAGGCGCTGACCCGTCCGCGCCCCGGCCACGCCGACCTGGCCGGCATGCAGAAGTACTCGATCGACGAGGCCCGCCCGATCCTGGAGCGCGCCAGCGCCCGGGAGACCGCGGCCCGCGTCGCGCTCGGCGCCGTCGCCCGCTCCTACCTCAAGGAGACCTGCGGCATCGAGATCGTCAGCCACGTGGTCGAGCTGGCCGCCGCCAAGGCCCCGGCCGGCGTGCTGCCGCTGCCCGCCGACGAGGCGAAGCTGGACGCCGACCCGGTGCGCTGCCTGGACGCCGACGCCTCGAAGGCGATGGTCGCCGAGATCGACCAGGCCCACAAGGACGGCGACACCCTCGGCGGCGTCGTCGAGGTGCTCGCCTACGGCGTCCCGGTCGGCCTCGGCTCGCACGTCCACTGGGACCGCCGGCTGGACGCCCGCCTCGCCGCCGCGCTGATGGGCATCCAGGCGATCAAGGGCGTCGAGGTCGGCGACGGCTTCGAGCTGGCCCGCGTCCCCGGCTCGTTGGCGCACGACGAGATCGTGCCGACCCCCGAGGGCGCCAAGCGCGTCTCCGGCCGCTCCGGCGGTACCGAGGGCGGCCTGTCCACCGGCGAGCTGCTGCGGGTGCGCGCCGCGATGAAGCCGATCGCGACCGTCCCGCGCGCGCTGCGCACCCTCGACGTGCGCACCGGCGAGCCGGCCAAGGCCCACCACCAGCGCTCCGACGTCTGCGCGGTGCCGGCGGCCGGCATCGTCGCCGAGGCGATGGTCGCCCTGGTGCTCGCCGACGCGGTCAACGAGAAGTTCGGTGGCGACCACGTGTCGGAGACCCGGCGCAACGTCCGGAGCTACCTCGACCACCTGATCGTCCGATGACCTCACCGGCCATTGTGCTGGTCGGCCCGCCCGGCAGTGGCAAGTCCACCGTCGGGCGGGTCCTCGCCGAGCGCCTCGGCGTCGGCTTCCGCGACACCGACGCGGACATCGAGGAGCAGGCCGGCAAGCCGATCCCGGACATCTTCGTCGACGAGGGCGAGCCGCACTTCCGCGCCCTGGAGACGGCCGCGGTGCGGACCGCCGCGTCGAGCCACCCCGGCGTGCTCGCGCTCGGCGGCGGCGCGGTGATGGCCGGGCCCACCCGTGAACTGCTGCGCCCCCTGCCGGTGGTGTTCCTGGAGGTGCCGCTCGCCGACGCGGTCAAGCGGGTCGGCCTGGACGCCCCCCGGCCGCTGCTGGCGGTCAACCCGCGGGCCCGCTGGCGCGAGCTCATGGAGGCCCGCCGCCCCCTCTACCTGGAGGTGGCCACCGCCGTCGTCGACACCGCCGGCCGCACCCCCGAGCAGGTCGCGGACGCCGTACTGGAAGCACTGGAGCTGAAGACCCCCCATGACTGACACCGACACCGTCCGGATTCACGTCGGCGGCAGCGCCGGCCACGACCCGTACGACGTGCTGATCGGGCACCAGCTGCTCGGCGAGCTGGCGCCGCTGATCGGGACCCGGGCCCGGCGGGTGGCGATCATCCACCCCGAGGCGCTGTCCGCCACCGCCGACGCGATCCGCGAGGACCTGGCGGGCGAGGGCTACGAGGCGATCGCCCTCCAGGTGCCCAACGCCGAGGAGGCGAAGAGCGCCGAGGTGGCCGCGTACTGCTGGTCGGTGCTCGGGCAGACCGGGTTCACCCGCACCGACGTGGTCGTCGGCCTCGGCGGCGGCGCCACCACCGATCTGGCCGGCTTCGTCGCCGCCACCTGGCTGCGCGGGGTCCGCTGGATCTCCATGCCCACCACGCTGCTCGGCATGGTCGACGCGGCGGTCGGCGGCAAGACCGGCATCAACATCGCCGAGGGCAAGAACATGGTCGGCGCCTTCCACCCCCCGGTGGGCGTGCTGGCCGACCTCGCGACCCTGGACACCGTGCCCCGGCACGACTACGTCTCCGGCCTCGCCGAGGTCGTCAAGTGCGGCTTCATCGCCGACCCGGTCATCCTCGACCTGATCGAGGCCGACCCGGAGGGCGCCAAGACCCCGGCCGGGCCGCACACCGTCGAGCTGATCCGGCGCGCCATCCAGGTCAAGGCGGACGTCGTCTCCGGCGACCTCAAGGAGTCCGGGCGCCGCGAGATCCTCAACTACGGCCACACCCTCGGCCACGCCATCGAGCGCAACGAGCGCTACAAGTGGCGGCACGGCGCGGCCATCTCGATCGGCATGGTGTTCGCCGCCGAACTCGGCCGGCTGGCCGGGCGGCTGGACGACGAGACCGCCGACCGGCACCGCACCGTGCTCGCCTCGGTCGGCCTGCCGCTCAGCTACCGCGCGGACGCCTGGCCCAAGCTGCTGGACGCCATGAAGATCGACAAGAAGTCGCGCGGCGACCTCATCCGCTTCATCGTGCTGGACGGCCTCGGCAAGACCTCCGTGCTGGAGGGCCCCGACCCGTCCCTGCTGGTGGCGGCCTACGCGGAGGTGTCCTCGTGACCCGGGTGCTGGTGCTCAACGGCCCCAACCTCGGCCGGCTCGGCAGCCGCGAGCCCGACGTCTACGGCTCCACCTCGTACGCCGGGCTGGTCGAGCGCTGCACGGCGCTCGGCAAGGAGCTGGGCTTCGAGGTCGAGGTGCACGAGACCAACTCCGAGCAGACCATGGTCGAGTGGCTGCACGAGGCCGCCGACGGCCGGGTGCCGGTGGTGATCAACCCGGGCGCGTTCACCCACTACTCCTACGCGATGCGGGACGCCGCCGCGCAGCGCACCGCGCCGCTGATCGAGGTGCACATCTCCAACCCGTACGCCCGGGAGACCTTCCGGCACACCTCGGTGATCTCCGCGGTGGCCTCGGGCACGATCGCCGGGTTCGGGATCGGCTCGTACGAGCTCGCGCTGCGGGCGCTGGCCGACCAGCTCGCGTCGGGCTGACGGGGGCGTCGGTGCCCCTCGGTTCCCGGCCGGGGCGGTGACCAGCGGTGGTGCGGCGGCGGACTGTGTCCACCGCCGCACCGGCGTGTAGTGTCCCCGCTGAGGGAAGTCGGGAGGTGGCCGTGACGCAGTACACCGGGGGTGGGCCCGTTCCCCCGCGTCCCGTCGCTCCGCCGGTCCCGGGGGCTCCGGGGGGCCCGGCAGCCCCGGCGTATCCCGTGCCCGGGTCCGCGTCCTCGTCGTCCGGCCCGCCGACCGTTCCGGTACCGGTCGTCCCACCGGTCGCGCCGGCTCCCGTGCCCCCGTCCGCACCCGTGCCGGCGTCCGCACCCGTGCCGGTGCCCGTTCCGGCGTCCGCGCCGGTGCCCGCCGGTTCCACCGGCCACTTCGTGCTGCCGTCCGGCGCGCCCGTCCAGCTGCCCGCCCGGCCGCCGCAGCAGCACGCGGCCACCGGGCCGATCGCGGTGCTGCTGATCGGCCCGGCCGGCGCCGGAAAGACCACCGTCGCCCGCTACTGGGCCGAGCGGCGCCCCACGCCGACCGCGCACATCAGCCTCGACGACGTCCGCGAATGGGTGCAGTCCGGCTTCGCCAACCCGCAGTCCGGCTGGAACAACGCCTCCGAGGCGCAGTACCGGCTGGCCCGCCGCACCTGCGGCTTCGCCTGCCGCAACTACCTCGCCAACGGCATCTCCTGCATCATCGACGACGCCGTCTTCCCCGACCGCCCGGCCATCGGCCTCGGCGGCTGGAAGCGGCACATCGGGCCCGGCATGATCCCGGTGGTGCTGCTGCCCAGCCTGGACTCGGTGCTCGGCCGCAACGCCCGGCGCAGCGGCAACCGCCGGCTCGGCGACGAGGAGGTCGCCCGGATCCACGGCCGGATGGCCGGCTGGTACAACTCCGGCCTGCCGATCATCGACAACTCCCACCTCGACGTCGCCGCCACGGCCGCCGAACTCGACCGGGTGATCCTGGCCCGGCTGATGGGCATCCCGGTGCGCTGAGCGGCTCCGCGGGCCCGGCCGGACTGTCGGTGCCGGCTGCGATGATGGACGGGTCCTGAACGATCCACCGGGGGGAGCCGCGCCCGTGCCGGAAGGCCACATCATCCACCGCCTCGCCGCCGAGAACCACCGTGCCTTCGGCGGCCGGCCGGTCCGCGCCAGCAGCCCGCAGGGCCGCTTCGCGGACGGCGCCAAGCTGATCGACGGGCGGGAGCTGGTCGCGGCCGAGGCCACCGGCAAGCACCTCTTCCTCGGCTTCGGCGAGGACGCCTGGGTGCACGTCCACCTCGGCCTGTACGGCGGCTTCACCTTCGGCGCGACCGCCGACGGCCCGGTGCCCGAGCCGGTCGGCCTGGTCCGGCTGCGCCTGGAGAACGACGAGCACTACGCCGACCTGCGCGGCCCCAACACCTGCGCGCTGATCACCGACGCCGAGAAGGCCGCCGTCGCCGCCCGCCTCGGCCCTGACCCGCTGCGCGCCGACGCCGACCCGGACGCCGCCTGGCGGCGGATAGCCGGCAGCCGGACGACGGTCGCCGCCCTGCTGATGGACCAGAAGGTGCTCGCCGGCGTCGGCAACGTCTACCGCGCCGAGGTGCTGTTCCGCCACGGCATCGACCCGCAGCTGCCCGGCCGCGCCCTGCGCCGCGCCGAGTGGGACGCGGTCTGGGCCGACCTGGTCACCCTGATGCGCGAGGGCGTGGGCGCCGGCCGCATCGACACCGTCCGCCCCGAGCACACCCCCGAGGCGATGAACCGCCCGCCCCGCGTCGACGACCACGGCGGCGAGGTCTACGTCTACCGCCGCGCCGGTCAGCCCTGCCTGATCTGCGCCACCGACATCCGCACCGAACAGCACGCCTCCCGCAACCTCTTCTGGTGCCCCACCTGCCAGCCACCCCACCCCGACAGCACCACCTGACGCCACCTCAACTCCCGCCGTAGGCTGGGGCCCGGCACTCGGACGGGGTGGAGGGAGCGCTCGGATGACGGAAAGCCACCGGACGGTCAACACCGTGTCGGGCACGGTCCACGGCACGGTGATGCAGGCCGACACGATCGTCATGGCGGCGCCCGGGATCGGCGTGCCGCGGCAGATCCGCGGCCCGCGCCGGGCCTTCGTCAACCGGGAGGGCGAATTCGCCCGCCTGGAGGCCGTGCTGGGTCGGTTGGACGACGTCCGCCCGACCGTCGTGGCCTTCACCGGCCTCGGCGGTGTCGGCAAGACCGAACTGATCGCCCAGTTCGCGGCCCGGTCCACGGCGCACTTCCCGGGCGGCCAGCTGTACGCCGACCTCGCCGCCCACCGGCGCCTCGACGGGGTGGACCTCGGCGAGGTGCTCGGCGGCTTCCTGCGCGGGTTCGGGCTTCCGTTCGTGCCGGACGCACCGGCCGAACGGGCCGCGGCGTTCCGTTCCGTGACGGCGGCCGGGCGTGAGGTGCTGGTCTTCCTGGACAACGTCGAGCACGCCGCCGAGGTCCGGGCGCTGCTGCCGGCCACCGGACTGCTGGTGGCGGCGGGCCGACGGCGGCTGCCCGGGCTGGCGCTGGACGGCGCCGAGGTGATGCGCCTCGACCCGCTCTCGACCGGCGCCGGAAGCGAGCTGGTCCGCGGCTGGCTGGGCCCGGACCGGGGGACGGACGCCGAACTGGAGCGGCTGGTCGAGTTCTGCGGCGGCCTGCCGCTGGCACTGAACGCTGTGGGCTTCCGGCTGCTCGACCGCGAGGAACTCCGGGTGAGTCAGGTACTGGCCGAACTGACCGACAAGGAGCACGGATTGTCATCCCTGAGCAACGAGGAGGGCGCGGTCGGGGACGTCCTCGACACCGTCCACCGGCGGCTGCCCGAGCACACCCTTCAGTTCTACCGGCTGCTGGGTGTCAACCCCGGCCCGGTGGTCTCGGCCGAGCTGGCCGAGGCGGTGGGGGTGCCGCGGGTGGCGGACGGTCTGGCGGACCTCCGCTCGGCGCACCTGCTGGACGACGTCGCGGAGGAGGGGCCGGAGTGCCGCTACCGCGCCCACGACCTGGTCCGGCTGCACGCGGTCGGGGCGGTCCACGAGTTCCCCGGCCGGCTGGAGCTGCTGGCCCGGATCGTCGCCTACTACCGCGGCCGCGCGGCGCTGGCCGACCGGGCGATCGGCGACCGCTTCCGGCTCCAGGAGAGGGGTGAGGAGACGGCGCTGCCCGGGTTCGGGTCGGGAACCGACGCGCTGGAGTGGCTGCAGAGCGAGCGGGCCAACCTGCTGGGGGCCGTCCGGGCCGCCGCCGAGCAGGGGTGGCACGGCGAGGTGTGGCGGCTGTGCGAGTCGCTCTGGCCGCTCTACCACGGGCGCAAGCACTACGGCGACTGGGTCGAGAGCCATCTGCTCGGCATCGAGGCGGCCCGGTCGGACGGCCGGCCGGACGCCGTGATCCGGATGCGCAACCAACTCGGGCGCGCCTACTACGAGCGCGCCCAGTACCCGCTCGCCACCGAGCAGTTGGCGGCCGCGACGGCCCTGCTGCCGGAGGTGGACGAGCCGCGGCTGGCCGGCGTGCTGTGGGAGACCGACGGCCTGCTCTGCCTCGCCGACGGGAGGCCGCAGCGGGCCGTGGACCTGTTCACGCTCGCCCGGCGGGCCAACGAGGGCGACCCGCACGGCGTGGTGGTGCAGGGCTACAACCTCGCCCAGGCCCTGGTGGCCGCCGGGCGGGCGGAGGAGGCGCTGGCCGTGCTCCGGGACGCCACCGCACTGGCCGGTCAGGAGGACGACGCCCCGATGCTGATGCGCCTGCCGCTGGTCGAGGCCCTGGCCGAGCGGGCGCTGAACCGGCCCGAGGCGGCGGTCGGCGCGGCGGAGCGGAGCGCCGGGCGGGCCCGGGAACTGGGCCAGTCGAAGAAGGAGGAAGCCGCCCGGGCACTGCTCGTCGAGCTCGCGGAGGACCTCGGGGACCCGGCCCTGGCCGACCGCAACCGCGCCCGCCTACGGGAGCTGCGAGGCCACTGACCGGGCGGGCGGAGCGGCCCGGTGGCCCGCATGGGAAGTCGGACGGGCCGACTTCCCGGCCCCCGCGACGGGGCGAGTGCCGTCGTTCCGAGGGAGCCTGTCCGCCGTCGCCCGTGGCACGGGGGAGATCGGTACGTGCTCCGGGAACGGTGACCGGGATCGGCCGCGGCCCGGGTGGGGGCGTTCGGCGGGCGGATCGGGGGATGGGTTCGTAGGCTCGACGCATGGCTGATGCGTACGCGGGCCGCCGGGAGCGGTTGCGGGAGCACTGTGGTGCGTCCGGGGCCGACGCGGCGCTGATCACCAGGGCGGCGAACGTGCGGTACCTGACCGGGTGCCCGCCGTGCGGGGCGTCGCTGTTGCTGACCCGGGACCGGGTGCTGCTCGCGCTGCCGGACGACCTGCCGCCGGACGATACGGGGGAGCACCTGATCGCCCCTGCGGTGACCCGGGTGCCGGTGGTGGCCGGGGCGGACACCGCGCTGGCCGCGGCGTCCGCGGCGGCGCGGCTGGGGGTGGCGGGGCTGGCGGTGGAGGAGCACGATCTGACGGTCACCCGGCACCGGGCGGTGGCCGGGCTGGCCGAGGGGGTGCGGCTGGTGGACGTGGGGCAGGCGGTGGAGCGGTTGCGGGTGGTCAAGGACGAGCACGAGATCGCCGACCTGCGGATCGCCGCGGAGATCGCCGACCAGGCGCTCGGCGAGTTGCTGGAGTCGATCCTGGTCGGCCGCACCGAGCGGCACCTGGCGATGGAGCTGGAGCGCCGGATGATCGACCACGGCGCGGACCGGGCGGCGTTCCCGGTCTCGGTCGGCACCGGGAGCCACTCCGGGCAGCCGGCGCACCAGCCGACCGACCGGCGGGTGGAGGAGGGCGACTTCCTGACGGTGGTGCTCGGTGCGCAGTACCGGGGCTACGGGGTGTCCACCGCCCGGACCTTCGTGATCGGGGCGGCCCCGGCGCCCTGGCAGGTCGAGCTGCACCGGCTGGTGTTCCGTGCCCAGCGGGCCGGGCGGGAGGCGCTCGGGCCGGGGGTCGAACAGTGCGTGCCCGACCGGGCCGCGCGGGAGATCCTCCGGGCCGCCGGGCACACCGAGGGCTCGCCGCACCCGGTCGGCCACGGCATCGGCCTGGAGATCCGGGAGGCCCCGCGCCTCGGCCCCACGGACATGGGTAAACTGGACAGCCGCGTACCGGTCACCGTCGGCCCGGGGGTCCACCTCCCGGGGCGGGGCGGGGTCCGGATCGAGGACACGCTCGTCGTGCGCCCCCTGGATGAGGGCGGGCCCGAGCTGCTCACCATCACCACCAAGGAGCTCCTCGCCCTGTGAGGCAGTTGCGCACAGGACGCGACCCCTTGGTTCCTTGACAGCTATATCCAGGAGTAAGTGCGCCCGTGGCTTCCACGAACGATCTCAAGAACGGCATGGTCCTCAACCTGGACGGCAAGCTCTGGTCCGTCGTCGAGTTCCAGCACGTCAAGCCCGGCAAGGGCCCGGCCTTCGTGCGCACCAAGCTCAAGGAGGTCCTCTCGGGCAAGGTCGTCGACAAGACCTTCAACGCCGGTGTGAAGGTCGAGACCGCCAACGTCGACAAGCGCACCATGCAGTTCTCGTACAAGGACGGCGAGAACTTCGTGTTCATGGACATGGACACCTACGACCAGCTGGCCATCGAGCCGGGCGTGGTCGGCGACGCCGCCAAGTACCTGCTGGAGGGCTTCGACGCCCTGGTGGCCCAGCACGACAACAAGCCGCTGTACGTCGAGCTCCCGGCCGCGGTCGAGCTGCTCATCGCCGAGACCGAGCCGGGCGTCCAGGGCGACCGCTCCACCGGTGGCACCAAGCCGGCGAAGCTGGAGACCGGCGCCGAGATCCAGGTGCCGCTGTTCGTCACCACCGGCGAGAAGGTCAAGGTCGACACCCGCGACGGCAGCTACCTCGGCCGGGTGAAGTAAGTCCGTGTCGTCCGCACGTACCAAGGCCCGCACGCGAGCCTTCCAGATCCTGTTCGAGGCCGATCACCGCGGGGTCGACCCGCTGACGGTCCTCGCCGACTGGGTGGCCCGGGCCCGGGAGCCCAAGCCGGACGAGGGCACCCCGCAGGTCGGCGAGTACACCATGGAGCTGGTCGAGGGCTACGTCCAGCACGCCCGCCGGATCGACGAGCTGATCTCGCAGTACGCGGTCGGCTGGACGCTCGACCGGATGCCGATCGCAGACCGCAACGTCCTGCGGCTCGGCGCGTACGAGCTGATCTGGGAGGACCGCGTCCCCGACGCGGTCGTCGTGGACGAGGCCGTGGAGATCGCCAAGGAGTACTCCACCGACGACTCCCCGGCGTTCGTCAACGGCCTGCTGGCCCGCTTCATGGAGCTGAAGCCCAGCATCCGCCGCTGACCCCGCGCGCACCGCGCAGACGGCCGCCGGACCGGAAACGGTCCGGCGGCCGTCGTGCGTGTTCATCCGGGCGGCGTATGGTGTGCCTACTCGCCAGTAACCTGGTGCGCCGACGGCCCGCGCCCTCGGCGACCCCCGCAGCGAAGGGCAGGCCACCCCCATGACGACGGTGATCCGCAGCGAGTTCGACCAGGGCATCGCTCTCACCCCGCACCCGGACGAGGCCGGCCGGTACGACGGCGAACTCGGCGCCGGCTGGCAGATCGGCGGCGGCGTCAACGGCGGACTGCTGCTGGCCGTGGCCGGCCACGCGCTCTCGCTGGCGCACACCGCGCGCCCGGAGAGCGCCGGCCACGCCGACCCGGTCTCGATCAGCGGCTACTACCTCTCCGCCGCCGTCCCCGGTCCGGCCACCGTGCGCACCGAGGTGATCCGCACCGGCCGCTCGCTGTCCACCGGCACCGCCGCGCTCAGCCAGGACGGCGTGGAGCGGCTGCGGGTGGTCGCCAGCCACGGAGACCTCGCCGCCCACGACGGCGAGGTGCGCACCAGCGCCGTTCCGCCGCAGCTGCCGCCGCCGGACCAGTGCATCGGTGTCGAGCACGCGCCCAAGGAGCTGCTCACCCAGGCCGCGCTGCTGGAGCGGTTCGACATGCGGCTGGATCCGGCGACCGTCGGCTGGGCGCTCGGGCAGCCCTCCGGCACCGGCCGGATCCAGGGCTGGTTCCGGCTCGCCGACGGCCGCAGCCCCGACCCGCTGCTGCTCCTGCTGGCCGCCGACGCGCTGCCGCCGGTCACCTTCGACCTGGGCATGCCCGGCTGGGCGCCGACCGTCGAGCTGACCGTGCACCTGCGCGCCAAGCCCGCGCCGGGCTGGCTGCGGCTCGTGCACGCCACCCGGAACGTGGCGGGCGGGTACTTCGAGGAGGACGCCGAGGTGTGGGACGAGACCGGCCGCCTGGTCGCCCAGTCGCGCCAGCTGGCCCGGCTGCCGCGGTAGGGGCACGCCGGGGCGAGCCGGGGAGGCGTGAGCGGGCGTGCACGCCCAGTAACGGGTGCGCCGCGCGTGGGGCGGGAGCGCGGGGCGCGGGCGTCGGGCCGCACAACCGTGCGTGACTCCAAACACCTGCTTCACCCTCGGTTACAGTCCTGTGACACGTCGTACGTGTGCGCCACGCGGGGCGGGGGAGGACAAGGTCGGCGGTACCACCCGCCGCCGCCCCGCCCCGCCCGCCCCGTCCGAGGAGCCCCGATGAGCCGCAACGGCCGCGCCCGCCGCACCCCCGACTGCACCGCCTCGGGTTCCCGCCCCCGGCTCCGCGCGCGGGCCGCCGCCGACCGCGACGGGGCCTGCGAGCGGCAGCGTGCCGAGGGCGCCGGCCAGGCCTTCGTGATCGGCGTGCTCACCAGCCCCGCGGACTTCGAACGGGCCCGCGCCTGGGGGCTGTCCGACGCGGCCGACCACGAGCAGTACCTCGCCGAGACCGCCGAGCTGCTGGCCGACGCCCGGCACCGCTTCGACACCGTCCGGGCCCGGATGTTCCACCCGCAGGACTTCGCCGAGTTCTGCCTGCTGCACGGCCTCGACCCGGCCGAGCCGGCCGCCCGCGACCGCTACCTGGTCAACCCGCCGCTGCGCACCCAACTGCTCGCCTACCAGGGCGAGGAGCTGGCCGGCGACTTCGTCCCCCGGCTGGTCCGGGCCCGGGAGAACGGCCTGACCCTGCGCCACGCCGACCTGCTGCTCGACGGCCGGCTCTACGGGGAGCGCGACGACGCCGTGCGCGGTGCCTACGAGCGGGGCGCCGAGGTGTTCCGCCGGATGCTGCTCGGCGCCGGCAGCGGGGTCTACGAGCTGCGCCTGTCGGTGGACGCGCCCGGCGGGCGGCTGGCCGCGGCCGCCCGGGTGCTCCAGTGGGAGGACGGCGTCGTCCGGATCAACGACGAGGACCTCGAACTGCTCTGCGCGGTGCTCTGCGCCGGACTGGCCCGTGAGCTGCCCGGCCTCGCGGTGCTGCACGGCGCCCAGGGGTCGGCGGCGGCCTGCGGCGAGTACCGGCCGACGGCCTGGGCCTGGGCCAGCGAGGGCCGGGTCTGGGCGCCCGCCGAGGGGCCGGTGCGGCTGGACGGGGTGGCCGCCGAGCCGGGGTACCGGCTGGAGACGGTCTGCTGAGCGTCCCGGAGCGCGGTTCCGGAGCGCGCCGCGGCGCGGCACCCCTCGCGGGGGCCGCGCCGTGACGTTTCTGCTGTTGTCGGCTGCCAGGATCCCGCCGTCGGCGGTCCGCCGTCAGGAGCCTGCCGTCGGTGGTCGGCCGTCAGCGGTCCGCCGCCCCGCGAGGGGAAACCGGCGGGGAGGGCCGACGGGAGCCGGTACGGCGAGCCTCAGCTCGCCTCCTCCTCGCGCACCGCACGGCGCGCGTCGGGGTTGAGCACGCCCCAGGAGATCAGCTGCTCGGTGAGGATGGACGGCGACTGGTCGTAGATCACGGCCAGCGTGCGCAGGTCGTCCTGGCGGATCGACAGCACCTTGCCGTTGTAGTCGCCGCGCTGGCTCTGGATGGTCGCCGCGTAGCGCTGCAGCGGGCCGGCCTTCTCGGACGGGACCTGGGTCAGTCTCTCCAGGTCCAGGACCAGGCGGGGCGGCGGCTCGGCCGCGCCGCCGGGGGTGCCGCCGGGCAGCAGCTCCTGCACCGGGACCCCGTAGAACTCAGCCAGTTCGGCCAGCCGCTGCACGGTGACCGCACGGTCGCCGCGCTCGTACGAGCCGACGACGACTGCCTTCCAGCGCCCCTGGGACTTCTCCTCGACACCGTGCAGGGAGAGCCCCTGCTGGGTGCGGATGGCTCGGAGCTTGCCTCCGAGCTGCTTCGCGTAGTCGCTGGACATTGATCTCCCCGGACGAGATTGCTTCGCGTTCAGTGGTGGGTCACGGGCGATGTGCCGACGCCGCTACCGGTGGGTTCGACGTCCGTCTCGTAACTCACTGTGAGGTTACGTAGAGTGAGGTAGTTGCGTCAAGCCGAATGGGGCAGTCGTGCGAATGGGCCGCATCACCGGTGCGTCCGGTGCGTGAACCGCAGGGAGCGGAATGATGGCCGTCGGTTGGCCACAAATGACGCTGTAGGATGACCGGAGCCCGCGCCGCAGTCAGGCCGGGTGTCCCAGACATCCTTTAAGGCCCGTCCAGTGAGGCGGGGAAGGAGGTCCGCTTCGGCATGACCGCACACCAGGAAACCACGCCGCGGCCGCCGCACCAGGTGCTGGACGGCACGGACATCGCCCGGGTCATCACCCGGATAGCGCACGAGATCGTCGAGCGCGCCAAGGGCGCCGAGGACGTCGTGCTGCTCGGCATTCACACCAGAGGCGTCCATCTCGCCCGCCGGCTGCACACCCGGCTCGCCCAGATCACCGGGCGCGACATCCCGCTCGGCACCCTGGACATCACCATGTACCGGGACGATCTGCGGCTGAAGCCCGCCCGCGCGCTGGAGCACACCGAGATCCCGCCCGGCGGCATCGACGGCCGGCTCGTCGTCCTCGTCGACGACGTGCTCTTCTCCGGCCGCACCATCCGCGCCGCGCTGGACGCCCTCAACGACATCGGCCGCCCCCGCGCCGTCCAGCTCGCCGTCCTCGTCGACCGGGGCCACCGCGAGCTGCCCATCCGCGCCGACTACGTGGGCAAGAACCTGCCCACCTCGCTGCGCGAAGCCGTCCAGGTGCGCCTGGCCGACCGCGACGGTGTCGACGCCGTGCTCGTCGGCGACCGCGATTTCGCGGCGCGCTCCTCCCAGGCCCTGGCCGCCCAGTCCACCGAACCGCACCTCCCGGAGTAGCCCGCGTGAAGCGCCACCTCGTGTCCGCAGCCGATCTCAGCCGCGACGACGCGCTGCTCATCCTGGACACCGCCGAGGAACTCGCCCAGCTCTCCGGCCGGGCCGTCAAGAAGCTCCCCACCCTGCGCGGCCGGACCGTCGTCAACCTGTTCTTCGAGGACTCCACCCGGACCAAGACCTCCTTCGAGGTCGCCGAGAAGCGGCTCTCCGCCGACGTCATCAACTTCTCCGCCAAGGGCTCCTCGGTCTCCAAGGGCGAGAGCCTCAAGGACACCGCCCTCACCCTGCAGGCGATGGGTGCCGACGCCGTCGTCATCCGCCACCACGCCTCCGGCGCGCCGGCCCGCCTGGCGCAGTCCGACTGGCTGCACGGCAGCGTCATCAACGCCGGTGACGGCACCCACGAGCACCCCACCCAGGCGCTGCTCGACGCCTTCACCATCCGCCGCCACCTCAACCCGGGCGCCGGCAACGACCTCGCGGGGCGGCGGGTGACCATCGTCGGCGACATCCTGCACAGCCGGGTCGCCCGCTCCAACGTCCACCTGCTCACCACGCTCGGCGCCGAGGTCACCTTCGTCGCCCCGCCGACCCTGCTGCCGATCGGCATCGAGAACTGGCCCTGCGAGGTCAGCTACGACCTGGAGCGGGTGCTCCCCAAGACCGACGCGCTGATGATGCTCCGGGTGCAGCGCGAGCGGATGAACGCCGCGTTCTTCCCCACCGAGCGCGAGTACACCCGCCGCTACGGCCTGGACGGCGTCCGGATGGCCCAGCTGCCCGAGCACGGCATCGTCCTGCACCCCGGCCCGATGGTCCGCGGCATGGAGATCACCGCCGAGGTGGCCGACTCCCCGCGCTGCACCGTGGTCGAGCAGGTCGCCAACGGCGTCTCCATCCGGATGGCCGTGCTCTACCTGCTGCTCGGCGGAGCCACCCTCACCGACACCCCCCGCACCGATTCCGTGGAGACCGCTCAGTGACCACCTACCTGATCCGCAACGCCCAGATCCTCGGCGGGGCCCCGCAGGACCTCCACCTCGCCGACGGTGTGATCCGGGCGATCGGCACCGACCTGGTCGCCGAGGCCGACATCGAGATCGACGCCACCGGCCTGATCGTGCTGCCCGGCCTGGTCGACCTGCACACCCACCTGCGCGAGCCGGGCCGGGAGGACGCCGAGACCGTCCTCACCGGCACCCAGGCGGCGGCCAAGGGCGGCTTCACCGCCGTCCACGCCATGGCCAACACCTTCCCGGTGGCCGACACCGCCGGCGTGGTCGAGCAGGTCTGGCGCCTCGGCCAGGAGTCCGGCTACTGCGACGTGCAGCCGGTCGGCGCCGTCACCGTCGGCCTGGAGGGCAAGAAGCTCGCCGAGCTCGGCGCCATGCACGACTCCGCGGCCGGCGTCCGGGTCTTCTCGGACGACGGCAAGTGCGTCGACGACGCGGTGATCATGCGCCGCGCCCTGGAGTACGTGAAGGCCTTCGACGGCGTCGTCGCCCAGCACGCCCAGGAGCCGCGGCTCACCGAGGGCGCCCAGATGAACGAGGGCCAGGTCTCCGGCGAGCTGGGCCTGGGCGGCTGGCCGGCCGTCGCCGAGGAGGCGATCATCGCCCGCGACGTGCTGCTCGCCGCGCACGTCGGCTCCCGGCTGCACGTCTGCCACCTCTCCACCGCCGGCTCGGTCGAGATCGTCCGCTGGGCCAAGAGCAAGGGCTGGGACGTCACCGCCGAGGTCACCCCGCACCACCTGCTGCTGACCGACGAGCTGGTCCGCTCCTACGACCCGGTCTACAAGGTCAACCCGCCGCTGCGCACCGCCGAGGACGTCCAGGCGCTGCGCAAGGCGCTGGCCGACGGCACCATCGACGCCGTCGCCACCGACCACGCGCCGCACCCGGCCGAGGACAAGGACTGCGAGTGGGCCGTGGCCGCGATGGGCATGGTCGGCCTGGAGACCGCGCTGTCCGTGGTGCAGCAGACCATGGTCGAGACCGGCCTGCTGAACTGGGAGGGCGTCGCGGACCGGATGTCGCACCGCCCGGCCCGGATCGGCCGACTCACCGGGCAGGGCCGCCCGGTCTCGGTGGGTGAGCCCGCCAACCTGGTGCTGTTCGATCCCGCGTACCGTGGTGCCGTGAACCCCGACAGCTTCGCCACCCGCTCCCGCAACACCCCCTACAAGGGCCTCGACCTGCCCGGACGGGTGCACGCCACCTTCCTGCGCGGCACCGCCACCGTGCTGGCCGGTGAACTGGTCGAGCAGGGCGGGCTCGCGTGAGCTCCGTGGCCCTGCTGGCCCAGGAGCAGGCCAGGGTCACCAACTGGCCCGGCTACCTCGGCTGGACGGTCGGCCTGCTGCTGGTCATCGGCCTGGTCTACTGGCTGATGCGCCAGGGCTGGAACTGGCGGCGCACCCTGCAGTCCGGCATCCCCCCGCTGCCGGCCGTGCCGGAACGGGCCGGGCGGACCATCCTGGAGACCAGTGGCCGGTACCACGGCACCACGACCGCGGGGAACTGGCTGGACCGGGTCGTCGCGCACGGCCTGGGCACCCGCAGCCGCGCCGATCTGACCCTCGGCGAGCACGGCCTGCTGGTGCAGCGCCCCGGTGACGTCGACTTCTGGATCCCCGCCGAGCACCTGACCGGTGCCCGGACGGACTCCGGGATCGCCGGCAAGGTCGTTCCCTCCGGGATCCTGGTCGTCACCTGGACGCACGAGGGCACCGAGCTGGACTCCGGGTTCCGGGCCGACCACCCCGATGAGCACACCGGCTGGGTCGAGGCGATCACCCAGCTCACAGCAACACGTACGACGACGAAGAAGACGGAAGAGGCCGCGTCATGACCGCACCTGCCCCCACCACGCAGCGCCAACGGCGGGAGCGCGTCCCTGCCGTGCTCGTCCTGGAGGACGGCCGGACCTTCCGCGGCCAGGCCTACGGCGCGACCGGCGAGACCTACGGCGAGGCGGTCTTCAACACCGGCATGTCCGGTTACCAGGAGACCCTGACCGACCCGTCGTACCACCGTCAGGTGGTCGTGATGACCGCTCCGCAGATCGGCAACACCGGCTGGAACGACGAGGACGACGAGTCCAAGCAGATCTGGGTCGCCGGGTACGTCGTGCGCGACCCCGCCCGGGTCGCCTCCAACTGGCGCTCGCGCCGCTCGCTGGACGAGGAGCTGGCAGCCCAGGGCGTCGTCGGCATCAGCGGCATCGACACCCGGGCGCTCACCCGCCACCTGCGCGAGCGCGGCGCCATGCGCTGCGGCATCTTCTCCGGCCAGACGCTCGCCGAGCCGGCCGCGCTGCTCGCCAAGGTGCAGTCCTCGCCCGAGATGAAGGGCGCCGACCTGTGCGCCGAGGTGGCCACCACCGAGGCGTACGTGGTGCCGGCGGTCGGTGAGAAGAAGTTCACCGTCGCCGCCCTGGACCTCGGCATCAAGGCGATGACCCCGCAGCGGATGGCCGAGCGCGGCATCGAGGTGCACGTGCTGCCGGCCAACGCCACCCTGGAGGACGTCTACGCGGTCAACCCCGACGGCGTGTTCTTCTCCAACGGCCCGGGCGACCCGGCCACCGCCGACCACCAGGTCGCCGTGGCGCAGGGCGTGCTGGAGCGCAAGACCCCGTTCTTCGGGATCTGCTTCGGCAACCAGATCCTCGGCCGGGCGCTGGGCTTCGGCACCTACAAGCTCAAGTACGGCCACCGCGGCATCAACCAGCCGGTCCAGGACCGCACCACCGGCAAGGTGGAGGTCACCGCGCACAACCACGGCTTCGCCGTGAACGCGCCGCTGGACAAGGTCAGCGACACGCCGTACGGGCGGGTCGAGGTCTCCCACGTCTGCCTCAACGACGACGTGGTCGAGGGCCTCCAGGCTCTCGACGTGCCCGCCTTCAGCGTGCAGTACCACCCCGAAGCGGCTGCCGGCCCGCACGACGCGGCCTACCTCTTCGACCGTTTCGTGAAGCTCATGGAGGGCCAGCGTGCCTAAGCGCACTGACATCAAGTCCGTCCTGGTGATCGGTTCCGGTCCGATCGTGATCGGTCAGGCCGCCGAGTTCGACTACTCGGGCACG
>NZ_JBHVGL010000029.1:0-73532 GCF_042800875.1 Kitasatospora sp. NPDC057595
TGCGGGGTTCGGGCGGCAGGTCGGGGCTGTCGTCGCAGACGGCGACGCGCAGGGTGGTGGGCCGCAGGAAGACGAGGACGGACGGCGCCGGGGAGCCGGCGTGCTGCCAGGCGTTGATGTACAGCTCGTGGAAGGCGAGTTCGGCGTCGGCGATGACGTCGGGCGGCCAGCCGGCCGAGCGGAGGTTGGCGCGCAGTTCGGCGCGGAAGGTGGAGCAGTCGGGCGGATTGAGGGCACGCACGGGAGACCTCCATGGGGAGAGGCAGGGAGGGAGGGGAGGAGAGAAGGACGACGGATGCGTCGCCGTGAACGAGGCCAGCCCGGACCTGGCTGCTCTGCGGTGCGAAATGGGCAGCATGCGCCTACTGCCCCAGGGAACAGGCGTTACTGACGATCCGTCTGATCGCTGTGGCATCGACCATAGCGCACGGAAGTATCTAATTTTTACGCTCGCGGGATATTCACCCTAGAGTGGTAACGGGGGCCGGAACGTCCCTCTCCGGTGGACCACCGCGTGGCCAGCGCGGCACACTTGGCCCGACCACGCCCTGGAAGGAAGCTATGCCTCCACGCCCGAACCCAACCATCCGCCAACGCAGGCTTGGAACGGAGCTGCGTCGGATGCGTGAGCAGGCAGGCCTTGGAGGATCCCAGCTCGGCCGTGCCGTCGGAATGAGTCCCGCCCAGGTGACTCAGATGGAGTCAGGGCGGATCGGTATCAGCGTCGAGCGCCTCCGCACCATCGCTGCGGCTTGCAACTGCGCCAATCGACCGTTGGTTGACGCGCTTGCCGATATCATCGGCGACCGGGGCAAGGGGTGGTGGGAGGCCTACCGGGAGGTCCTGACAACAGACTTCCTCGAAGTGGCCGAGGTTGAGTCACATGCGCAGGAAATCGCCATCTGCACCACGACGTACATCCCTGGGCTTCTGCAGACCGGTGCCTATGCGTCTGCGGTCTTCACTCGGCTCTACCCGCCACTGTCCCGAACCGAGATCGATGTCAGAACGGCCTTTCGTATCCAGCGGCAGCAGATCGTTCGCTCCGGCAGAACGTCTCTCCGCACGTACATCCATGAAGCGGCTCTTCGCATGCAGTTCGGAGGGCCGATAGTCCTCGCTCAGCAGCTTGAGGCGTTGATCGAGGACTCCACTCGGCCAGGAATCTCCGTAAGGGTGGTTCCGTTCGCGCTTGATACCTTCCCGGGCTCCGGCGAGAATCTAACCTTCGCCATGGGGATGGTTCCTGAGCTGGACACCGTGCAGATGGACGTCTCACAGGGCACCCTTTTCTTCGACTCTCCGGCAGATCTGGCCAAGCAACGGGTCATCTTCGATCGCCTGGACTCCACTGCGCTCTCCGAGGACGGATCGCGCGACTTCATCCGTTCCATCAAGAAGGAAATAGAGGCCAGTTATGCCTAAAGTCATATGGCAGAAGTCAAGCCACAGCGCGGCGAACAACGAGTGCGTCGAGGTGCGTGCAGGGGCCGGAGTGGTCGAAGTGCGTGAATCCGATGACCCCGCCACGATCCTCTGCACAACTCAGGCTGCCTTCGCCGACCTTCTCGTCAGCATCAAGGCCGGCGAACTCGACGATCGGGTCTGACCCGGGTGGCCCTCGCTCGACCGGAGCGAGGGCCACCCCGCACAGTGGCTGGTGGGGTGGCGGGGTTCGAGCAGGTTTCGAAGCCCGTCACCGGCAACGGAGCGGGAAGTCGGTTGACCCGACTTCCCGCTCCGTTGCGTGGGGGTCAGTTGTGGGCGTGGAGGTCGGCGTTGAGGCCGCCCCAGGAGCCGGTGCGGGCGATGACCTCGACGGCGCCGGTCTGGGAGTTGCGGCGGAAGAGGAGGTTGTCCTGGCCGGACAGCTCGACGGCCTTGGCCACGGTGCCGTCCGGGGTGGTGACCCGGGTGCCGGCGGTGACGTAGAGGCCGGCCTCGACGACGCAGTCGTTGCCGAGGGAGATGCCGATGCCCGCGTTGGCGCCGAGCAGGCAGCGCTCGCCGACGGAGACGACCTGCTTGCCGCCGCCCGACAGGGTGCCCATGATCGAGGCGCCGCCGCCGATGTCGCTGTGGTCGCCGACCAGGACGCCCGCGCTGATCCGGCCCTCGACCATCGAGGTGCCGAGGGTGCCGGCGTTGAAGTTGACGAAGCCCTCGTGCATCACGGTGGTGCCCACGGCGAGGTGCGCGCCCAGGCGGACGCGGTCCGCGTGGGCGATGCGCACGCCGGACGGCGCGACGTAGTCGGTCATCCGCGGGAACTTGTCGATCCCGTAGACGGCGAGCTGCCCGCCCTGGGCGCGCACGGCCAGCCGGGCCTGCTCGACCTTGTCCACCGGAACCGGGCCGATGCTGGTCCACGCCACGTTGGCCAGCAGGCCGAAGATGCCGTCGAGGTTCAGGCCGTGCGGCCGCACCAGGCGGTGGCTGAGCAGGTGCAGACGCAGGTAGGCGTCGTGCGCGTCGAGCGGCTTCTCGTCCAGCGAGGCGATGGTGGTGCGCACGGCGACCACCTCGACGCCGCGGCGGGCGTCGGCGCGCAGCGCCTCGGCGGCGCCCGCGCCCAGCTCGGCCTCGGCCTGCTCGGCGGTCAGGAGGACGGTCCCGGCCGGGCCGGCCCCGGCGGTCAGTGCGGGGGCCGGGTACCAGGTGTCGAGGACGGTGCCGTCCGCGGCGATGGTGGCCAGACCTGCGGCAACGGCGCCGCTCACGGGGGTGGTGGATTCTGCAGTCACATCGTGCACGTTAACGAATCCGGGCCGCCGTTGCCGAACACGCTCACCGTCCGGACCGGCCCCGTCGGCCGCGGGCGGCGACAAAATGCGGTGCCGGTGGAGCCGCTCCTCGGCAATACTCCGACGGGTGTTCATGTCGATCTCCACCACAGGTACCGCCGAGAGCCCGGCCACTGACCTGGGCTTTCTGCTGCACAAGCACCCCGCCAGGGTCCAGCGGTTCTCCACGGCGCACGGCGAGGCGCACGTCTTCTACCCGGAGGCGGGCGACGAGGCCTGCACGGCCGCGCTGCTGCTCGACGTCGACCCGATCGCGCTGGTCCGCAAGGGCCGGGGCAAGGGACGCGCCGGCTCGCCGGACTTCGCGCTCGCCCAGTACGTCAACGACCGCCCGTACGCGGCCTCCTCGCTGCTCGCGGTGGCGCTGCGGACGGTGTTCCGGACGGCGATGCAGGGTGTCTGCGAGGCCCGCCCCGGGCTGGCCGACCGGCCGCGCCCGCTGCGGATCGTGCTGCCGGCCGTGCCGGTCGGCGGTGCCGACAGCACGCGCGAGGGCTCCGCCGTGGCGATGGCGGTCCGCCTCTTCGAGCCGCTGGGCTGGCAGGTGGAGGCGTCGGCGATCCCGTTGGACGCGGCCTTCCCCGAGTGGGGCGACTCGCGCTACGTCCGGCTGGAGCTGTCGGCGGAGCGGGCCCGGCTGGCGGACGCGCTCCAGCAGCTGTACGTGCTGCTGCCGGCGATGGACGGTGCCAAGCACTACTGGGTCGCCCCGGACGAGGTCGACAAGCTGCTCGCGGCCGGGGAGGGCTGGCTGGCCGGTCACCCGGAGCGGGCCCTGATCACCCGACGCTACCTGTCGCGGCGCTGGTCGCTGACCCGGCAGGCGATGGAGCGCCTGGAGCTGGCCCGGCTGGCGGAGGCCGACGACCGCGAGGCCGAGGAGGTCGACAACGCGGTCGACGACGCTTCGGAGGAAGCCGAGCAGGAGCAGGAGCAGAACGAGCAGGAGCAGGAGCAGAACGAACCGCGCCCGCCCTCGCTGGCCGAGCAGCGCCGCACGGCGATCCTGGCCGCGCTGCGCGAGGTCGGCGCGGCCCGGGTGGCCGACCTCGGCTGCGGGCAGGGCGAGCTGATCGGCGCGCTGCTGAAGGACGCGAACTTCACCGAGGTGCTGGGCGTGGACGTGTCGGTGCGGGCGCTGTCCACGGCGGCCCGCCGGCTGCGGCTGGACCGGATGCCGGAGCGTCAGGCGAAGCGGGTGCGGCTGGTCCAGGGCGCGCTGACCTACACGGACGAGCGGCTCAAGGGCTTCGACGCGGCCGTGCTCTGCGAGGTGATCGAGCACCTGGACCTGCCGCGGCTGCCTGCTCTGGAGTACGCCGTGTTCGGCGCGGCCCGGCCGCCCGCGGTGGTCGTGACGACGCCGAACGCCGGGTACAACGTCCGGTGGGAGAGCCTGCCGGCCGGCCGTCTCCGGCACGCCGACCACCGCTTCGAGTGGGACCGCGCCGAGTTCCGCGCCTGGGCCGAACGGGTCGCCGCCGCGTACGGCTACACGGTCGACATCCGCCCGGTCGGCCCGCAGGACGACGAGGTGGGCGCCCCGACGCAGCTCGCCCTGTTCCGCCTCGGCGACACGACCGACCGCGGAGCGACGGCCACCCCGGCGACCACGAACAGCACGACGCCCGAAGGGGGCGAGACCCGATGACCGACGAGACCGACGCGACCCAGCCCGCCGACGCCGCAGCGGCCGCAGCGACCGAACCGGTCGCAGCGACCGAACCGACTGCACCGACCGAACCGACGGCACCGGCCACGCCGCCCGCCCCCCGCCGCCTGCCGGTGACGGACGTCTCCCTGGTCGTGCTGATCGGCACCAGCGGCGCCGGCAAGTCCAGCTTCGCCCGCAAGCACTTCCTGCCCACCCAGGTCGTCTCCTCGGACTTCTGCCGCGGCCTGGTGGCCGACGACGAGAACGACCAGTCCGCCTCCGCCGAGGCCTTCGACGTGCTCCACTACATCGTCGGCAAGCGCCTCGCCGCCGGCCGGCTGACCGTCGTGGACGCCACCAACGTCCAGCCGGAGGCCCGTCGGCAGCTGGTCCGGATCGCCCGCGAGCACGACGTGCTGCCGATCGCCATCGTGCTGGACGTCCCGCCGGGCGTCTGCGCCGAGCGCAACCGCTCCCGCCCGGACCGTCAGCTGCCCGCCCATGTGGTGCCGCGCCAGCACCGCGAGCTGCGCCGCTCGCTGCGCGGCCTGGAGCGCGAGGGCTTCCGCAAGGTGCACATCCTGCGCGGCGCGGCCGAGGTCGAGAGCGCCGAGATCGTGCCGGAGAAGCGCTTCAACGACCTGCGCCACCTCACCGGCCCGTTCGACATCGTCGGCGACATCCACGGCTGCCGCGCGGAGCTGGAGACCCTGCTCACCCGCCTCGGCTGGACGCTGGTGCGCGACGACGCCGGACGCCCGGTGGACGCGGTGCACCCGGACGGGCGGACGGCCGTCTTCGTCGGCGACCTGGTGGACCGCGGGCCGGACACGCCGGGCGTGCTGCGCCTGGTGATGGGCATGGTGGCGGCCGGGCACGCGATCTGCGTGCCGGGCAACCACGAGAACAAGCTCGGCCGCGCGATGAGCGGGCGCAAGGTCACCGTCTCGCACGGCCTCCAGGAGTCGCTGGACCAGCTGGCGGGCGAGTCCGAGGAGTTCCGGGCCGAGGTCCGGGCGTTCATCCGCGACCTGGTCAGCCACTACCTGCTGGACGGCGGCGCCCTCGTGGTCTGCCACGCCGGCCTGCCGGAGAAGTACCACGGCCGGGCCTCCGGCCGGGTGCGCTCGCACGCCCTGTACGGGGACACCACCGGCGAGACCGACGAGTACGGTCTGCCGGTGCGCTACCCGTGGGCGGAGGAGTACCGGGGCCGGGCGCTGGTGGTCTACGGCCACACGCCGGTTCCGGCGGCGAGCTTCCTCAACAACACCATCTGCCTGGACACCGGCTGCGTCTTCGGCGGCAGCCTGACCGCGCTGCGCTACCCGGAGCGGGAGCTGGTCGGCGTCGAGGCCGAGCGTGAGTGGTACGCGCCGGTGCGGCCGATGCACACCGACGCGCCGGGCGCCCGCGAGGGCCGTCCGCTCGACCTCGCCGACGTGGCGGGCCGCCGGGTGGTGGAGACCTCGCTGCACGGCCGGGTCGCGGTCCGCGAGGAGAACGCGGCGGCGGCCCTGGAGGTGATGAGCCGGTTCGCGATCGACCCCCGGCTGCTCGCCTACCTGCCGCCGACCATGGCGCCGAGCGCGACCTCGGGCCGGCCCGGCTACCTGGAGCACCCCGACGAGGCCTTCGCCGCCTACCGGGCGGACGGCGTCGAGCGGGTGGTCTGCGAGGAGAAGCACATGGGCTCCCGCGCGGTGGTGCTGGTGGCGCGGGACGGCGCGGCGCTGGAGAAGCGGTTCGGGTCGGCCGTCCCGGGCGCGATCTGGACCCGCACCGGCCGGGCCTTCCTCGGGGACGAGGCGCTCACCGCCGCGGTGCTGGACCGGCTGCGGGCGGCGGCCGAGCGGTCCGGGCTGTTCGAGGAGCTGCGCACCGACTGGCTGCTTCTGGACGCCGAGCTGATGCCGTGGTCGCTGAAGGCCGTCGAGCTGCTGCGCCGCCAGTACGCGGCGGTCGGCGCCGCGGCGGGCGCGGCGCTGCCGGAGGTGCTGGCCGCGCTGGAGCGGGCGGGCGGGCGTGGGCTGGACGTGGCCGAGCTGACCGGGCGCCAGCGGCGGCGCGCCGCCGACGCGCAGGCGTTCACCGAGGCGTACCGGCGGTACTGCTGGCCGACCGAGGGGCTGGCCGGGATCCGGCTGGCACCGTTCCAGGTGCTGGCCGCCGAGGGGGTGAACCTCGCGGTGCGTCCGCACGACGAGCACCTCGCGTGGATCGACCGGCTGGTCGAGGCGGACGAGGCGCACGTGGCCGATGCCGCGAACACGGCGGAGACCGCGGAGGCGGCCGACGCGGCGAACACGGCGGACCGCCCGACCACCCCGCTGCTGCACCGCACCGGCCGCCTGGTGGTGGACACCGCCGACGAGGCGTCGCTCGCCGCCGGTGTCGCCTGGTGGGAGCAGCTGACCGCGGCGGGCGGCGAGGGCATGGTGGTCAAGCCGCTGGCCTCGCTCGTGCGCGGCAAGGCGGGGGAGGGCCGGCCGGGCGGGCTGGTCCAGCCCGGGGTCAAGGTGCGCGGGCGCGAGTACCTGCGGATCATCTACGGTCCGGACTACACCGAGCACCTGGACCGGCTGCGCCAGCGCTTCCTCGGGCACAAGCGCTCGCTGGCGCTGCGCGAGTACGCGCTCGGGCTGGAGGCGCTGGACCGGCTGGCGGCGGGTGAGCCGCTCTGGCGGGTGCACGAGCCGGTCTTCGCCGTGCTCGCCCTGGAGTCGGAGCCGGTGGATCCGCGGCTGTAGCGGCGTCGGCGGGCAGGGCGGGCAGGGCGGGCAGGGCGGACAGGGCGGACAGGGCGGGCGGGCGGAAGGAAGCGGAAGTCGTTCGATCGGCAGTCTTGCATAGAAATTCTGAGCATCGTATAGACTTGCTACTTCTTTCCGCCCGCCCGCCCGAGACCGTCACCGTCACTGTCACCGTCACACCCAGGAGCCCGGCATGGCCTTCAACCTCCGGAACAGGCACTTCCTCAAGGAGCTCGACTTCACGGCCCAGGAGTTCCGCTTCCTGGTGGACCTCGCCGCCTCGCTCAAGGCGGCGAAGTACGCGGGCACCGAGCAGCCCCGGCTGCGCGGCAGGAACATCGCGCTGATCTTCGAGAAGACCTCCACCCGGACGCGCTGCGCCTTCGAGGTCGCCGCCCACGACCAGGGTGCCTCCACCACCTACCTGGACCCGGCCGGCTCGCAGATCGGCCACAAGGAGTCCATCAAGGACACCGCCCGGGTGCTCGGCCGGATGTTCGACGGCATCGAGTACCGCGGGCACGGCCAGTCGGTGGTCGAGGAACTGGCCGCCTACGCCGGGGTACCGGTCTGGAACGGCCTCACCGACGAGTGGCACCCGACCCAGATGCTCGCCGACGTGCTCACCATGATCGAGCACACCACCAAGCCGCTCACCGAGGTGGCGCTCGCCTACCTCGGGGACGCCCGCTCCAACATGGGCAACTCGCTGCTGGTCACCGGCGCGCTGCTCGGCCTGGACATCCGGATCGTCGCCCCGCGCGCGCTGTGGCCGGACGAGGAGGTGCGCAAGGCCGCGCAGGCGCTCGCCGAGGCCAGCGGCGCCCGGATCACCCTCACCGAGGACGTCGCCGAGGGCGTGGCCGGGGCCGACTTCCTCTACACCGACGTCTGGGTCTCGATGGGCGAGCCCAAGGAGGTCTGGGCCGAGCGGATCGCGCTGCTCAAGCCGTACCAGGTGTCGATGGAGACGGTGCGCGCCACCGGCAACCCGCAGGTGAAGTTCCTGCACTGCCTGCCGGCCTTCCACGACCTGGGCACGGTGGTCGGCCGGCAGCTGTTCGAGGAGACCGGCATGGCCGAGCTGGAGTGCACCGACGAGCTGTTCGAGTCGGCGCACTCCGTGGTCTTCGACCAGGCCGAGAACCGGCTGCACACCATCAAGGCCGTCCTGGTCGCCACCCTCGGCGACTGACGGCGACTGACGGCGACTGACGGCGACCGACGGCGACCGACGGCGGCGGCCGGCGCGCTACTGCTCCCCGCGCAGGTTCACGCAGGCGACCCGGTCGGCCGCGCCGTGCGCCCCGGCCGGGTCGCCCGCGTGCAGCACCAGCGAGCGCGCCCCACCCGGCCGGGGCCGCCAGGCCACCGCGGCGGCGGCGGTGCCCCCGCCCCGCGCGTCGGTGCGCAGGGTGAGCCGCAGCTCGTTGCGGTCGTTGGCGTACGCGGGGTCGGTGGACGGGCTGACCGGGTCCACCGCGTCCTGGTAGTGCGGGCCGGACGCGGCCGGGTCGGCCCCGCACGCGGCGGTGTGCAGGTGCACCGGGAACACGTGGTCGGCGGCGACCCCGGTCACGCTCACGGTCAGGACCGTCCGCCCGGGCAGCGAGCGGTCCGTCACCACCCGGACGTGCGAGCCGTAGGGCACCAGGTCCGGCGCGTGGCTGATCGCGGTCGGCGGGACGAACGCGGTGGCCGGGTCGAAGTCGGCCTCGGTGACCGTGGCCGGCAGCGCGACCGGCGCCAGCAGGGCGAACGGGAGCAGCGCGGCTGCGAACGGGGCGGCGGCGAGCGGAGCGGGCATCGGCGAACCTCTTCGAGTGGGGCGGGAGGTTGGACGCCCGTTCAACGCCGCGCGCCGCCCCCCGGACACGGCCCGGCTACCCGTCCGCCCGCCGGATCCCCCGGATCTCGCAGCGCGGCCCGCTGGCCCGCATCAGCCGCAGGTCGGCCGTGACCAGCGGCGCCCCGAACCGCTCCGCCACCGCCACGTACGCGGCGTCGTCCGGGGTGAGGTTGTCCTTCAGCTCCCAGATCCGCCCGAGCAGCGGCTCGACCGGGACCTTCCGGATCGCCAGCCCCGGCAGTGCGGCGGCGAGCTCGCCGACCCGTTCGGCGGTGAGCTCGCGCGCCAGGTAGAGGCCGCGCAGCGACTGCATCACCTCGATGACGACGTGCTCGGGTGCCACCCACTCGCCGCCCGCGGCCAGCTCGGCCCGGGCCGCCTCCCCGCGCTCGCCCTCGTCGGCCAGCGCCAGCACCAGCGCGGACGCGTCCACCACGATCATCGGTCGGCCCCCGTATCCGTTCCCGGCCTCTCACTTGCGGCTCACCGTACCGGTGTCGGCACGCCGGTCGGGGCGGAGGGTGCGCCGGCCGGGGCGGAGGGGGTCCCGGGTCCCGGGTCCTCGTTGTAGTACGGCTGGACGGCCTGTTCGGCCTGCTGCGCCGCCGCGGGGGTGATCCACTCCTGGAAGCGGCCGTCCATCGCGATGGCCTTGACCTGGTCGAGGGTGAGCGGCAGCCCGCTGCGGATCTGCTCGGGGGTGTCCGCGCCGGCCACCATCGCCGTGTTGTTGACGTTGACCAGGACCTGGGTGCCGTCCGGGCGCAGCAGGTCGGCGGTGCGGAAGAGCCGCTCGCCCTGGGCCAGCTCGGTGATCAGCAGACGGCTGCCGTCCGGGAGCGCGGCGTCGGAGCAGTACTGGTACTGGTTGGTCGCGTTGGCCTTGGCGCAGGAGTAGCGGTTGTCGAAGAAGGTGGTGAGCAGGTCCTGGTCGGAGCCCGGCTGTGAGGTGGCGAGGGCACCGATGCTGCCGTTGTCGGAGTCCGGTTGGGAGGGGAGGACGCTGATGCGGCTCTTGTCGGAGTCCGGTTGGGGGGTGAGGCGGACGTGGAGGCTGCCGTAGCCGCCGACCATGGTGACGGTGACGGTGGCCGGGCCGTTCCCGTCGTCGTAGAGGACGGAGCCGCTGCTGTTGACGCTGGGCAGGTCCGGTCCGCTCAGGAACGCGTGGTCGGCGTAGCGGATCGTCGACGTGATGACCGCGGAGCGGCCGGAGTAGCCGGAGGTGGTGGCGCCGGGCGGCAGGATCTGCAGCAGGGCGTGGACGGTGGCGCGGCCGGTCATGGCGACCTTGTCGGCGTTGGCCCCGGTGCCGGGACGCTGCTGCTCGGGGCCCGACGTGGGCTTCGGCAGCGGGGCCGGGAACGCGCCGCCCGCCGCGGGCGCGACGCCGGGCCTGTCGCCGGAGTGCAGGCCGAGCGTGCCGCCGACCGTCAGCACGGCGACGGTGGCGACCGCGCCGGCCATGGTGGCCCGGCGGCGGCGCCGGATGCGGCGGCCGTGCTCGGTGGCGCCGGCGATCAGCGGTCCGAGTTCGGCGCCGACGCCGCCCATCGCCCTCTCGAAGGTGTCGGAGAGCCCCTGGGTGTCCCGGGGGCCGTTCGGTGTGTCCATTGCTGGTTCCTCGGTTTCGTCGGGATGAGTCGGATGAGCCGGATGAGCTGGATGAGCCGGACAGACGGGATGGGCCGGATGAGCCGGACGGACGGAATGATTCGGATGAATCGGGTGCGGTGGACGGTGCGGGGGCCTCAGGAGACGGTGAGCTGCTCGGCGGCCTGCGGCCCGAGCACGCCGCGCAGCCGCCCAAGGGCGCGCAGCGCCTGGCTGCGCACCGCCCCGGCGCTGACGCCGAGTTCGGCGGCGGTCTCCTCGACGCTGCGGTCCTCCCAGTAGCGCAGCACCAGGACGGCCCGGTCCCGGCGTGACAGTTCGCCGAGCGCGGCGAGCAGGGTGACCCGCAGCGCCGGGTCGCCGGCCGCGGGCGCCAGGCCGCCGGGCGGCTCCGGCAGGTCGCCGATGGCGGGCCGTTCGCCGCTGCGCCGCAGCCGCCGGTGCGAGAGGTGGGTGCGGACGAGCACGCCGCGGGCGTAGGCCTCCGGGCTCTCGGCGCGGCGCACCTTGGGCCAGGCGGCGTAGAGCTTGGCGAGGGTGGTCTGGGTGAGGTCCTCGGCGAGGTGCCAGTCCCCGCAGAGCAGTAGCGCGGTGCGGAAGAGGTGCTGTCCGCGAGCCTGGGCGAAGGCCTCGAACTCGGCGTTCTCCCCGGTCCGTCGTGTCCTGCCGATCACGCTGTCCCCTGCCCCTCGCGCCTCGTGGACGGCGGCCGCGCGTCCCCTGTGCCCGGATAGACGCGTGAGCCCGGCGGGCGCGTTACGGGAGGGTTCGGCGGGGGTTCGGGGAGGATGCACCCGGTGGGGGCAGGCTGGAGGTGGTGCCGACGTGGCGGACGCCGCAGCATGCACTATGGTTTATCTCGACATCGAGATAACTCAGGCTTACGATATATCTCGACATCAAGATACTTGCCGAGAGGCGCTCACCGGCGGTGCGGGGAGGGTCCACCCAAGTAAGGGTGACCTTACCAGCGTGGCGGCCGGATACCGCACGAAGCACCTAGAAGGAGTCAGTCGTGTCCGCGAACAGCTTCGACGCCCGCAGCTCGCTGCAGGTGGGCGACGAGTCGTACGAGATCTTCAAGCTCTCCGCCGTCGAGGGGTCCGAGCGGCTGCCCTACAGCCTCAAGGTGCTGCTGGAGAACCTGCTCCGCACCGAGGACGGCGCCAACATCACCGCCGACCACATCCGTGCCCTCGGCAACTGGGACGCCGACGCCCAGCCGAGCCAGGAGATCCAGTTCACGCCGGCCCGCGTGATCATGCAGGACTTCACCGGTGTGCCGTGCGTGGTCGACCTCGCCACCATGCGTGAGGCCGTCAAGGAGCTGGGCGGCGACCCGGCCAAGATCAACCCGCTGGCCCCGGCCGAGCTGGTCATCGACCACTCCGTCATCGCGGACAAGTTCGGCACCCCGGACGCCTTCGTCCAGAACGTCGAGATCGAGTACGGCCGCAACAAGGAGCGCTACCAGTTCCTGCGCTGGGGCCAGACCGCGTTCGACGAGTTCAAGGTCGTCCCGCCGGGCACCGGCATCGTCCACCAGGTGAACATCGAGCACCTGGCCCGCACCGTCATGGTCCGCGGCGGCCAGGCGTACCCGGACACCTGCGTCGGCACCGACTCGCACACCACCATGGTCAACGGCCTGGGCGTGCTGGGCTGGGGCGTCGGCGGCATCGAGGCCGAGGCGGCCATGCTCGGCCAGCCGGTCTCCATGCTGATCCCGCGCGTCGTCGGCTTCAAGCTGACCGGCGAGCTGCCGGCCGGCACCACCGCCACCGACCTGGTGCTCACCATCACCGAGATGCTGCGCAAGCACGGTGTGGTCGGCAAGTTCGTCGAGTTCTACGGCGACGGCATCGGCGCCATCCCGCTGGCCAACCGCGCCACCATCGGCAACATGTCGCCGGAGTTCGGCTCGACCTGTGCGATCTTCCCGATCGACGCCGAGACCATCAACTACCTGAAGCTCACCGGCCGCGACGAGCAGCAGCTCGCCCTGGTCGAGGCGTACGCCAAGGAGCAGGGCCTCTGGCACAACCCGGCGCACGAGCCGGTCTACTCCGAGTACCTGGAGCTGGACGTCTCGACCGTCGTCCCGTCGATCTCCGGCCCGAAGCGCCCGCAGGACCGCGTGATCCTGGCCGAGGCCTCCGAGCGCTTCGCCGAGGCGCTGCCGACCTACTCGGCCGAGGCCTCCAAGCCGACCGCGGTCAACGTGCCCGACGGCTCGACCTACCAGATCGACAACGGCGCGGTCGTGATCGCCTCGATCACCTCCTGCACCAACACCTCCAACCCCTCCGTCATGCTGGGCGCCGCCCTGCTGGCGAAGAAGGCCGTGGAGAAGGGCCTGACGGTCAAGCCCTGGGTCAAGACCACCCTGGCGCCCGGCTCCAAGGTCGTCATGGACTACTACGAGAAGGCCGGCCTGCTCCCGTACATGGAGAAGCTGGGCTTCAACCTGGTCGGCTACGGCTGCGTCACCTGCATCGGCAACTCGGGCCCGCTGCCCGAGGAGGTCTCGGCCGCGGTCAACGAGGCCGACCTGGCCGTCGTCTCGGTGCTCTCCGGCAACCGCAACTTCGAGGGCCGGATCAACCCGGACGTCAAGATGAACTACCTGGCCTCCCCGCCGCTGGTGGTCGCCTACGCCCTCGCCGGCAACATGAACGTCGACCTCACCAAGGACGCCCTGGGCCAGGACGCCGACGGCAACGACGTCTTCCTCGCCGACATCTGGCCGTCCGAGCAGGAGGTCGCGGACACCGTCGCCGCCTCCATCGACCAGGACATGTTCGACAAGGGCTACCAGGACGTCTTCGCCGGCGACCACCGCTGGCAGTCGCTCCCGGTCCCGACCGGCAACACCTTCGAGTGGGACGCCGAGTCCACCTACGTCCGCAAGCCCCCGTACTTCGAGGGCATGGCCAAGACCCCGAGCCCGGTGACCGACATCGCCGGCGCCCGCGTCCTGGCCAAGCTGGGCGACTCGGTCACCACCGACCACATCTCCCCGGCCGGCAACATCAAGCCGGGCACCCCGGCGGCGCAGTACCTGACCGCCAACGGCGTCGAGAAGCGCGACTTCAACTCCTACGGCTCGCGCCGTGGCAACCACGAGGTCATGATCCGCGGCACCTTCGCCAACATCCGCCTGCGCAACCAGATCGCGCCGGGCACCGAGGGCGGCTACACCCGCGACTTCACCCAGGCCGACGGCCCGGTGTCGTTCATCTACGACGCCTCGCAGAACTACCAGGCCGCCGGCACCCCGCTGGTCGTCCTGGCCGGCAAGGAGTACGGCTCCGGCTCGTCCCGCGACTGGGCCGCCAAGGGCACCGCGCTGCTCGGCGTCAAGGCCGTCATCGCCGAGTCCTACGAGCGCATCCACCGCTCGAACCTGATCGGCATGGGCGTCCTGCCGCTGCAGTTCCCGGAGGGCCAGAACGCCGACTCCCTCGGCCTGACCGGCGAGGAGACCTTCTCCATCACCGGCGTGACCGAGCTCAACGAGGGCAGCACCCCGGCGACCGTCAAGGTCGTCGCGGTCGGCGCCGACGGGACCGGCAGGGAGTTCGACGCGGTCGTGCGCATCGACACCCCCGGTGAGGCGGACTACTACCGCAACGGCGGCATCCTGCAGTACGTGCTGCGCAGCCTGATCAACGGCTGAGCACCGCGCTGAGCGCCGAGGAGGCCGGACCGCACCCGCGGTCCGGCCTCCTTCGCTTTGCCCGGGCGCCTCCTCGGCTTTGCCGGCCTTTTGCATAGTGCGCCGACCGTGCCGCGCCTCTTGTGCGGTGTGCCCGCGATGGACTAAACCTCTGTTCCAGCTTGGTCCAGACCAATTGACGCTGCTTCAGAGAATAGGTCCGGTATGCCCATTCGCCGCCCCGCCCTGCTCGCCGCCACCACCGTCGCCGCGCTGCTCGCCTCCACCGTCGCCACCGCCACGGCCCATGCCGCCGCCGGCGCCCAGGGCCCCAAGCTCAAGGGCCAGCGGGTCGGCTACTTCACCTCCTGGGGCGCCGACAGCTCCGCCAAGCGCGTCCAGGAGTCCGGCCAGGCCGGCCGGCTCACCGTGATCAACTACGCCTTCGGCAACGCCTCCGCCGAGGGCACCTGCTTCCAGAGCAACGAGCCCGGCCAGGGCGACGCCTACAACGACTACCAGCGCGCCTTCTCCGCCGCCGACTCGGTGGACGGCGTCGCCGACGCCCCGGGCCAGGCGCTCAAGGGCCACTTCAACCAGCTGCGCAAGCTCAAGGCGCAGAACCCGCAGCTCAAGGTCGTCATCTCGCTGGGCGGCTGGTCCTGGTCCAAGTACTTCTCGGACGCCGCCGCCACCGACGAGGCCCGCAAGAAGTTCGTCTCCTCCTGCGTCGACCTCTACCTGAAGGGCGACGTGCCGCAGCTGGCCGGCTCCCCGGAGGGCGGCGCCGGCGCCGCCGCGGGCGTCTTCGACGGCATCGACGTCGACTGGGAGTACCCGGGCGGCGGCGGTGACGAGGGCAACGTGGTCCGCCCCGAGGACGGCCGCAACTTCACCCTGCTGATGGCCGAGTTCCGCAAGCAGCTGGACGGCCTGGCCGCCGAGCGCGCCGCGGGCGCCAAGGGCAAGGCCAAGAAGCCCGAGCACTACCTGCTGACCGCCGCCGTCGCGGCCAACGAGACCGTCGCCGACCGGCTGGAGCTGCCCGAGCTGGCGAACTCCGTCGACTGGCTCAACCTGATGACCTACGACCTGCACGGCCCGTGGGAGGGCAAGGGCCCGGCCAACCACCAGGCCCCGCTCTACTCCGACCCCACCGACCCGGACGCCCGCCAGCGCAGCGCCGACAAGGCCGTCGACCACTACGCCCAGCGCGGCCTGCCCTCCCAGCAGACCGTGCTCGGCGCGCCGTTCTACGGCCACGGCTGGACCGGTGTGCCGGCCGGCAACCGGGGCGGCCTGTACCAGAAGGCCACCGGCACCGTGGCGGACCGCTCCTACAAGGAGATCAACGCGCTGCCCGGCACCACCTACGTGGACCGCGACCACGGCGCGTCCTGGAAGTACGACGGCACCACCTTCTACAGCTTCGACTCGGCCGAGGTGCTCACCGAGAAGGGCCGCTACGCCCGCTGGAACGACCTGGCCGGTGTGATGGTCTGGTCGTTGGACGGCGACGACGCGCAGGGCAGCGGGATCGCCGCCCTGGACAAGGGCCTGCGCGGCAAGTGAGCCGGCCCTGACCCGGACATGAGCCCGACCCGGACATGAGAACGGGAGGGCCCGCCGCGACGAGCGTCGCGGCGGGCCCTCCCGTCCGTCCGCTCAGGCGCGGTCGCAGGCCTGCGCCCGCAGCGCCCGCGCCAGGTCGTCCCGGCGCTCCAGCACCAGCCGGCGCAGCGCGGGCGCCGCGTCCGGGTGCCCGGTCAGCCAGGCGTCCGCCTCGGCCAGCGTGGCCTCGTCCACCTGCGCCTGCGGGAAGAAGCCGCCGACGATGCGCATCGCGATCTCGATGGTCCGCTCGGCCCAGACCCGCTCCAGCAGCTTGAAGTAGGGCGCGGCGTAGAGCGCCGTCAGGTCGCGGTGCGCGGGCACCGCGAAGCCGGCGATGTTGGCCTCGACCAGCGCGTTGGGCAGCTCGTCGGAGTCGATCACGGCCGACCAGGCGGCGGCCTTGGCCTCCGGGGTGGGCCGGGCGGCCAGGCACTGGGTGTGCTGGCGGCGTCCGCTCGCGGTGTTGTCGGCGGCGAGCTCCCCGGCCAGCTCCTCCTCGGTGGCCTGGCCGGCCGCGGCCAGCGCCAGCCACAGTGCCCAGCGCAGCTCCTGGTCGACCTCCAGGCCGTCGATCCGGGCGGTGCCGGCCAGCAGGCCGCGGACCAGGCCGAGGTGCTCCGAGCCGTTGGCGGTCTGCGCCAGGAAACGGGCCCAGGCCAGCTGGTGGTCGCTGCCGGGGGCGGCGGCGCGCAGCTCGTGCAGCGCGCCGTCGGCGAGCAGCCGGCCGCCCTCGCCGCGCCAGGCCGGGTCGGCGTACAGGTCGACGGCGCCCTTGGCCTGGGTGTGCAGCGACTGCAGGACGCCGATGTTGGCCTCCCGGCCGGCGAACCGCAGCACCAGCGCGACGTAGTCGCGGGCCGGCATCAGGGCGTCCCGGGTGAGGTTCCAGACGGCGGACCAGGCCAGCGCGCGGGCCAGGTCGTCCTTGATGTCGCCGAGGCCGGTGCGCAGGGTCTCCAGCGACTCCTCGTCGAAGCGGATCTTGCAGTACGTCAGGTCGTCGTCGTTGAGCAGGACGAGCGCGGGGCGCGGGCGGCCCACCGCCTCGGCGACGGTGGTGCGGGCGCCGGTGACGTCCAGTTCGAAGCGGCCGGTGCGCACCAGCGCGCCGTCGTCGTCCCGGTCGTAGAGGCCGACCGCGATCCGGTGCGGGCGCAGCACGCCGCCGTCCTGGAGGACGGCGAGCTCGGTGATCCGGCCCTCGGCGTCGGAGGTCAGCTGCGGGGTGAGGGTGTTGACGCCGGCGGTCTGCAGCCAGGCGGCGGCCCAGGACTTGAGGTCGCGGCCGCTGGTCTCCTCCAGGATGTCCAGCAGGTCGGCGAGTTCGGTGTTGCCGAAGGCGTGCCGCTGGAAGTAGCGGCGGGCGCCCTCGAAGAAGGCCTCCGCCCCGACGTAGGCCACCAGCTGCTTGAGCACCGAGGCGCCCTTGGCGTAGGTGATGCCGTCGAAGTTGAGCTTGGCGTCCTCCAGGTCCCGGATGTCCGCGGTGATCGGGTGGGTGGTGGGGAACTGGTCCTGCCGGTAGGCCCAGGCCTTGCGCTGGTTGGCGAAGGTGACCCAGGCGGAGCGGTAGCGGGTGCCGGCGCCGACCAGGCCGTAGGAGCCCATGAAGTCGGCGAAGGACTCCTTCAGCCACAGGTCGTCCCACCAGCGCATGGTGACCAGGTCGCCGAACCACATGTGCGCCATCTCGTGCAGGACGACGTTGGCGCGGGCCTCGTAGGCGGCGTCGGTGACCTTCGAGCGGAAGATGAACTCCTCGCGGAAGGTGACGCAGCCGGGGTTCTCCATGGCGCCGATGTTGTACTCGGGGACGAACGCCTGGTCGTACTTGCCGAAGGGGTACGGGTAGCCGAACCGCTCGTGGAAGAAGTCGAGTCCGAGCTTGGTGACGCCGAGGATCTCGTCGGCGTCGAAGTACGGGGCGAGCGACCTGCGGCACAGCGCGGAGAGCGGGATGTCCAGCACGGTGCCGTCGTCGAGGGTGCGGCTGTAGTGGTCGCGGGCGACGTGGTACGGGCCGGCGACGACGGCGGTGAGGTACGTGGAGATCGGCCTGGTCGGCGCGAACTCCCAGGTGCGGGCGCCGTCCTCGGCGGTGACGTTCCCGTGCGGGGCGTTGGACCACACGTCCCAGGCGGCCGGCGCGGTGACGGTGACGGTGAACGGGGCCTTCAGGTCGGGCTGTTCGAAGGTGGCGAAGACCCGGCGGGCGTCGGCCGGCTCGTAGTGGGTGTAGAGGTAGGTCTCGCCGTCGACCGGGTCGGTGAAGCGGTGCAGGCCCTCGCCGGTGCGGCTGTAGGCGCAGTCGGCCTCGACGGTGAGCACGTTCTCGGCGGCGAGGCCGTCGACGTGCACCCGGGCGCCGTCGTAGGCGGCGGCCGGGTCCAGGGCGCGGCCGTTGAGGGTGACGGCGCGTACGGCCGGGGCGAGCAGGTCGACGAAGGTCGACGCGCCCGGTTCGGCGCAGCGGAAGGCGATGGTCGTGGTGGAGCGGAAGGTGGCGGCCGCGGGGTCGGGGGCCGAGGTCACGTCCAGCCGGACGTGGTAGCCGTCCACGGTGAGGATGCTGGCCCGCTGCTGGGCTTCGTCGCGGCTCAGGTTCTTGCCCGGCACGGCGGTACTCCTTTGTCCGGCTCGCACGGTGGTGCGGTCTTCGCTGGTGCGGTGGTGCGGCGCGCTGTGGTGCTGCGGGGGCATCCTTTCACGCCCCCCGCGCCGGTACCATTGCACAACTCGGGCAGGCGGGCCGGAATCAGTGGCGGGGGCCGGGCGTTGGCGCTCTGGGGGCGCGGTCCGCCACGGCCGCACGGCCTCCGCCGCGCACTTCTCCGCTCTTCTTCCGGACGACTCTCGAAGGACGACAGCCGTGACGAACTCCGCTGGTGCCGCCGGCGCCGCCGAGCGCAAGACCGCCGACTTCTGGTTCGACCCGGCCTGTCCGTGGGCCTGGATGACGTCCCGCTGGCTGATCGAGGTCCAGCAGCTGCGCCCGGTGGACGTGAACTGGCACGTGATGAGCCTGTCGGTGCTGAACGAGGGCCGGGACCTCCCGCCGCAGTACCGGGACCTGCTGGACAACGCCTGGGGCGCGGTGCGGGTGTGCATCGCGGCCGCGAAGCAGCACGGCGATCAGGTGCTGGGCCGGCTGTACACCGAGCTGGGCACCCGTTTCCACAACCAGGGCCTGCCGCAGAACCGGGAGACGATCGAGGCGGCGCTGGCCGCGGCCGGGCTGCCGGTGGAGCTGGCCGAGGCGGCCGGCACCGACGCGTACGACGACGCGCTGCGCCTGTCGCACAAGGAGGGCATCACCCTGGTCGGCGAGGACGTCGGCACCCCGGTGATCGCGGTCGAGGGCGCGGACGGCGAGCGGGTCGCGTTCTTCGGCCCGGTGGTGACGCCGATCCCGCGCGGCGAGGCCGCGGCGCGGCTGTGGGACGGCACCCTGCTGGTCGCCTCCACGCCGGGCTTCTACGAGATCAAGCGGACCCGTACCGCGAGCCCGTCCTTCGAGTAGGTCGTCGAGCGGCCGCTCGCGCGGGAGGGGCCCGGTACCACGCGGTACCGGGCCCCTCCCGCGCGTCGCGCGCCCCGCGTCAGCCGCGGACGGCGTCCCGGCGCTGCTTGAGCAGTCCGGCGGCGGTGAGCAGCACGACCAGCACGCCGGCCGCGTACAGCTGCTGCCGGTTGCCCTCGGTGGTGGTCATCAGGGCGAGGATGCCGGCGACGGCGGCCATCGCGACCCAGGTCAGGTAGGGGAAGCCCCACATCCGCACGGTCAGCAGCTCGGGCGCCTCGCGCTCCAGCCGGCGGCGCATCCGCAGCTGGACGACGCAGATGAACAGCCAGACGACCAGGATCGCGACGCCGGTGGTGTTCATCAGCCAGGTGAACACGGTGGCGGGCCAGAACTTGGCGGCCAGGACGGCGGCGAAGCCGAACAGGCAGGAGGCCAGCACCGCCCGCCGGGGCACCCCGCCGCCGACCTTGGCGAGGGCGCGCGGGCCCTGGCCGCGGCCGACCAGTGAGTAGGCCATCCGGGAGGCGCCGTAGATGTTGGCGTTCATCGCGGACAGCAGCGCGATCAGCACCACGAACTGCATGATCGTCCCGGCGCCGGGCACCCCGAGGTGGCGCAGCACGGTGACGTAGGGGCCGTCGGCGACGACCGCCGGGTCCTTCCAGGAGACCAGCGTGACGACCAGCGCCATCGAGCCGATGTAGAAGATCGCGATCCGCCAGACGGCGGTGCGCACGGCCCGGGCGACGTTGCGCCGGGGGTCCTCGGACTCGGCGGCGGCGATGGTGACGGTCTCCAGGCCGCCGTAGGCGAAGACGGAGGCGAGCAGGCCGACGATCAGTCCGCTGACGCCGGTGGGCAGGAAGCCGCCCTGGCCGGTGAGGTTGGCGGTGCCGGGGGCGCCGGGGCCGAGCACGCCGGCGATGCCGAGCCCGCCCAGCACCAGGAAGGCGATGATCGCGGCGACCTTGACGGCGGCGAACCAGAACTCGAACTCGCCGAAGTTCTTCACCGCGGTGAGGTTGCTGGCGCAGAAGAACACCATGAACAGGGCGACCCAGACCCAGGCGGAGACGCCGGGGATCCAGCCGTTGACGATCTTGCCGGCGGCGGTGGCCTCGGCGGCGACGCCGCAGCAGAGCATCACCCAGTACATCCAGCCGGCGGTGATCCCGGCCCAGGGGCCGATCTCCTTCTCGGCGTGCACCGAGAAGGAGCCGGAGGCCGGGCGGGCCGCCGACATCTCGCCGAGCATCCGCATGATCAGCATGACCAGCAGGCCGGAGAGCACGAAGGCCAGGATGATGGCGGGCCCGGCCGCCGCGATGCCCGCGCCGGAGCCGACGAACAGGCCGGCGCCGATGACGCCGCCGAGCGCGATCATCGAGAGGTGGCGCTGCTTGAGGCCGTGCGCGAGCTGCCGGCCGTCGGCCGGGGGATCGGACTCGGTTGTGGTGGTCCCGGGCGCGGGGGGCGCGGAGGTGGGGGCCATGGGAGGTGGATCCAGACTGTTCGACATGCGGTGCGAGCTGTCCAATATCCGGTGACACGACTGGGCATGCCAAGAATGTCCGGTTCGGGACCAGCATGCGGACCCCATCGTGACATTCGGACCCCGGATGCTCACGCTCCGTCGCCCCGGTGGGTCGGGACCCGACAAGGAGTCCGGCCGGGGGTTTGTCCGGATCCCTGACGGTGTTCGGCGTGATCGCCGCGTAGGTTCAGAGTGATCACTCACTTGATCCGCTGATCCTTCGATCGTCCGGATCCCCACCGTGCCGAGGAGAAGCCCGATGGCCACCGCCAGCACCCCCGTTCCGAGCCGCGCCGTCCTCGCCGACCTGCTGCCCGCCGCCGGCAGCCGCCTCGGCGGCCAGGCCCGTGACCTCGCCCTGGTCGCCGGCGGCACCGCGCTCACCGGCCTGGCCGCCCAGCTGTCGGTGAACGTCCCCGGCTCCCCGGTGCCGGTCACCGGCCAGACCTTCGCCGCCCTGCTGGTCGGCACCGCGCTCGGCAGCCGCCGGGGCGTCGCCTCGCTCGGCCTCTACCTGCTCGCCGGCATGGCGGGCGTGCCGTGGTTCGCCGAGGGCGCCTCCGGCTGGTCGATGCCCTCCCTCGGCTACGCGATCGGCTTCGTGCTGGCCGCCGGCCTGGTCGGCGCGCTGGCCCGGCGCGGTGCCGACCGCTCGCCGGTGCGCACCGCCGCCGCGATGGTCCTCGGCAGCCTCGCCATCTACGCGGTCGGCGTGCCCTACCTGGCCTTCGCCCTCGACGTCCCGATGGCCCGCGCCGCCGAGCTCGGCCTCTACCCGTACCTGGTCGGCGACGCCCTGAAGGCCGCCCTCGCCGCCGGCGCCCTCCCGCTCGCCTGGAAGCTCCTCGGCCGCCGCTGAGGAAATGGCGCACGGCGCCGACCTGCCGAAGGCGGCGCCCCCTGCGGAGCCCGGGTCCACGCGCATGCCACACTCATGGGCATGCGCGTGTACCTGGGCTCCGACCATGCCGGATACGAACTGAAGAACCACCTCGTGGAGTGGCTCAAGGAGGCCGGCCACGAGCCGGTCGACTGCGGGCCGCACATCTACGACGCCCTCGACGACTATCCGCCGTTCTGCCTGCGGGCCGCCGAGCGCACCGCCTCCGACCCGCAGTCGCTGGGCATCGTGATCGGCGGTTCGGGCAACGGCGAGGCGATCGCCGCCAACAAGGTCAAGGGCGTCCGCGCCGCGCTGGCCTGGAGCGAGCAGACCGCCGCGCTCGGCCGCGAGCACAACAACGCCAACGTGATCTCCATCGGCGGCCGGATGCACACCGAGGAGGAGGCCACGAAGTTCGTGGAGGTCTTCCTCAACACCCCGTACAGCGGCGACGAGCGGCACACCCGCCGGATCGACATGCTCAGCGTGTACGAGACCACCGGCGAGCTCCCGCCGATCCCGGCCCACCACCCGCAGCAGGAGGGCTGACCCTCCCGCCCGTCCCGGCTCCTTCCGGCGGCCGGCCACGCCCCCGACGGCGCGGCCGGCCGCCGCGTTCCCCGGCCCGCGCGCGGGGTCCGGAACCGGCTGGACGGCGGCTGGGAGGCGGCTGGACGGCGGCTGTGCGGCCGCTGTGTGATCGGCCACAGCGCGCACCCCGGCGCACGCCGCGCCCGACCGCCCGCGCGACGGGGCGTGCGCCGTCCGGTCGGTTCGTACGCCCCGCGCCCGCACGCCTCCTGACACCCCGGACGCCGCCCGCCGCAATCGGCCGAAACCCGCTGACGCGCCCGCGCCACCGCACCACCGCTCGCACCCTGGCCGTCGACGCCGACCGCGACCGCTGGATATGGTCGGTCCCCATGGCTGGCAGAGCGCCGGGCACACCGCCCCAGACGACTGCGACGAGGCCCGGCGCCGCTCCGGCGTCCGACCCCGTGACGGCCCGGTTGCGCAAGAGGCTCCGCCGGGTCCGCCGAAGGCTGCGCACCGCCGCGGTCGACTGGTTCCGCGGCGGCGCCGCCGACTGGCCGGTGCTCTGCGCGCTCGCCCTGCTGGTCCCGCTGCTGATCCTGCTCAACGTCTGGTGGCCCGCCTGGGCCCCGCCGACCGCGCTGGTCCTGCCGATCCTGGCGGCGGCCCTGCTGCTGCGCCCCGGCTCGCTGGTGGTGCTCTACGCGCTGGCCGCGCTCGGCCTGTCCGCCGAGTCGGTCATCCACACCGGCCAGCGGGTGGCCAGCGACCACCCGGAGGCCTACACCTACGGGGTCACCCCGGGCGCCGCCCTGGTGGTCGGCGCCGCCGGGGTCGGCGGCCTGCTGCTGGCCCAGTTCCGCAGCCGGGTCGGCGTGCCCTGGTGGGGCGGCTCGACGATGCTCTTCGACCTGCGCGAGCGGCTGCGGGTGCAGAGCCGGGTGCCCCGGCTGCCGGACGGCTGGCACGCCGACATGGCGCTGCGCCCGGCCGGCGGGCAGTCCTTCTCGGGCGACTTCGTGGTCGCCGACCGCACCGGCCCCGGCCGCCGGGTGCTGGAGGTGGTCCTCGCGGACGTCTCCGGCAAGGGCATGGACGCCGGCTCTCGGGCGCTGCTGCTCTCCGGCGCGTTCGGCGGGCTGCTGGGCTCGCTGCCCGCGCACGACTTCCTGCCGGCCGCCAACGGCTACCTGCTGCGGCAGTCCTGGGAGGAGGGCTTCGCGACCGCCGTGCACCTGGTGCTCGACCTGGACACCGGCGAGTACGAGCTGCTCTCGGCCGGGCACCTGCCCGGCATGCAGCGGCTGGCGGGCGCCGGCCGCTGGGAGGTCAAGGAGGCGCTGGAGGGCCCGGCGCTCGGCATCTACGACGGCGCCAAGTTCGAGGGCGTGCGGGGGCGGCTGAACCGCGGCGACGTCCTGCTGCTGTGCACCGACGGCATGGTCGAGGCACCCGGCCGGGACCTCTCGGAGGGCATGGACCGGCTGATGGGCGAGGCGGACCGGCTGGTGCCGGGCGCCGGAGCCGGCGGCGGCGCGGCCTCCCGGCTGATCGAGACGGTCGCCCGGGACATCAACGACGACCGCGCGGTCCTGCTGTTCTGGCGCGACTGAGCCGTGCGCAACGGGCCCGGCGCGGTGCGGAACCGGCTGGTGGAGCCCCGCACGACGGGCCTTCCGCGACCCCTCGGCGGCGGCACGTGCCAGCGGCAGCCGCTGTCAAGCCCCGGAGCTGATCTTCAGCCAATTCCGGTGCCCCGGAAGCAGAGCGGACCTGCCGGTTCCGGTCCGGCCCGCCGAACGTTTCCCGGCCGCTCAGCGGCGCCCCGCCGAGGATTCGTCAGGAGGTCTCGGCTATCGTCTCGGTCGGCGGAAACTCGTCTCGCATCGCAGGATATCGGCGTTCGACCGACTGTCAGACCTTTACGCAATCGGCACGGTCGACCACACTGAGTCCGGGCGGGACTGTTCAGGATTCGGGGGATGGGGGGCGTCACATGCGGCACGACGAACACCGTGCGGCCGTCACGGGCGGCCACCCCTCCGGCCTCGACGTGCCGGACGATCTGCCGTTCCGCCTCGGGACCGTCGGACAGGCCGGGGTCCGGCTTCACAGGGGTCGTCAGCCGGTGGCGCCCCGCTATGAAACGAGGAAGTGAGTCCGGGTGGCACTCTCCGTCTCCGCGCTGGTCCTGTTCGGCATCATCTGCTTCATCTTCATCCGCCAGAAGCAGCTCAAGGTCGGGCACTTCATCCTGGCCGCCCTGTTCGGCTTCATGCTCAACCAGAGCACGGCCGCCAAGCCGATCCAGGACTTCCTGAGCCAGATCGCCAAGTCCATCTCGAACATCGCCAGCTGACCCCCGGACCGCCGGCCCTTCGCGGCCGGCGCCCCGTCACCGGTCGGCGCGCCTCGCCTGCCGCCACCGGGCGAACAGGCCCCGCGGGCGCGCCGCCGCCACGGCCGCCGGCCGGGCCGCCACGACCCCGCCGGCGCCGGCCGGTGCGGTCACCGGCGCGGACGCCTCCTCGCGCGCCGTCAGCAGGACGAACAGCCGGGCCCAGCACAGCCGCTCGCCGCGCGGCCAGTCCAGCGCGCGCAGCGCCGCCGACGCGGCCTCGTTCACCTCGCCGTCGACCCTGACCTCGGCCACGTCGTCCCCCGACCGCCCGCCGAGGAACAGCTTCACCCCGTGCGGCCGCCGCTCGCCCGCCCCGGTCAGCGCCGGCAGCAGCGCGGGCGCCAGCGCCGGCACCACCCGGTTCCCGGCCAGCCAGGCCGCCAGATGCTCGTTGCCGAACCCGAAGACCGCCGCCGGCCCCTGGACGGCGTGCCAGCCGGGCAGTTCGGGGTGGTCGGCGTGGTCGGCGTGCGCACCGCGGCGCTCGGCCGTCTCGACCAGCGCGGCCGCCGTGGTGGTCGCCCACATCCGCACCGCGTTGTCGAGCTTCTCCTCCTCGGTCTTGCCGAGGCCGGCCGCGCAGTCCCACACCACCGGCGCGTCCGCCCGGCCGAGCTCCAGCGCCCAGCCGAGGTCCACGTGCCCGGCGCCCTCGCCGCCGGGGTGCTCCCGGACGGCCACCGCGACCGTCCCCGGACCGCGCACCACCTCGCCGTCGACGGTGAACTCCTGCCCGAACCGCGCCATCTCCCGGACCACGCAGCGCTGAATGACGGCCAGTCGGTCCTGCGGGCGCACGGGGACTCCTCCGCTCACGGCTTCGAATCGTCTCGACGCCATCGGCCATCGAACTGCTCTCGAACTGCTCTCGAACGCCGCCGAGGCTATCGGCCCGGAGGCCCCCCGGGAAACCGTTCGGGCCGGGTGGGGCGGGCGTGGCGCTCCGGTCGCCGAAATGACGGGAATGCACCATTTTGGGTAGCGAACACCACCGTCGCCGCCTGGAGAACCCGTATGCCCCGCACCGCCCCGCCGCCCGCTGCGCCGACCGTCCCGGTGCCCGCCCTGCTGCTCACCCCGGACGCCTCCGGGCTGGTCACCGAGATCGAGGCGTACCTGGCCTCGCTGCCCGCGCCCGCGCGCACCCCGGCGCCCCACCCCGTCTGCCGCTACGGCTCGGCTCCGCAGCCCTGGCACGCCGGCCACCCACTGCCCCGGGCCACCCTGCTCGACCGGGCGCTGCGCCGCCCCGCCCGGCCCGCCCCGGTCACCGCCGCCGAGCACCTCGGCCTGGCCTCCCGTTACATCGCCGCGCACGGCTGGCTGCAGGGGGCGATGTGGGACGCGGCCGGCCGGGTCTGCCTGCTCGGCGCCCAGGCGGCGGTGCTCGCCCACGGGTTCGGCACCCCGGCCACCGTGCGCACCGCCCGGGTCCAGCTGATGGAGGTGCTGCACGCCACCGGCCGCCCGGTGCGCTCCCCGGACGAGTTCAACGACCGGCCCGCCACCCGGCAGGCCGACGTCCACCGGCTGCTGGAGCGGGCCGCGGCCCGGGCCGCCCGGCTGGGCCTGTGACCCGGGGTCTGTCCGACCCGCCGTCGGGAAAGCGAACGGCCCCGGGGATGCGGTGCATCCTCCGGGGCCGTTCGTCCTGCGGAGCGGGCGACGAGAATCGAACTCGCGTGACTAGTTTGGAAGACTAGGGCTCTACCATTGAGCTACGCCCGCGCGATCCCCCGGCCGTCACCGGACGGAAGGTCGGGAACAGCGTACCTGGTCCGGTCGGCTGCGTGCACACCCGTTCCCGGTGAGGGCCGCGGAATATCTCGCCGATCCGGCGGGGCCCGGCGTGTACGCTTCCTCTCGGCACCACGGGGTGTGGCGCAGTTTGGTAGCGCGTCCGCTTTGGGAGCGGAAGGCCGTCGGTTCGAATCCGGTCACCCCGACCGTGCGCAGGGTCTCGCCCAGGGCGGGGCCCTGTTGTCGTTTCCGGGGCCCTTCCGGCATGGTAGGTGGTTGATTTTTCACCGAACCTGGAGCCCCGATGAGTGCGACGAGCCCGGCGCGAGCACCGCGCCGGCCGCGGATGAACCCCAAGGCCGCGGTCGGCGTCGTCTTCGTCGCCGCGCTGTTCATGTCGATCATGGACACCACGATCGTCAATGTGGCGCTGCCCGCGATCGGCCGCGACTTCGGCACCGACCCCGCCGGGGTCGGCGTGATCAACGTCGGCTACCTGGTCAGCCTGGCGGTCTTCGTCCCGCTCTCCGGCTGGCTCGGCGACCGCCTCGGCACCCGCCGGGTGTTCCTGGCCTCGCTCGCCCTGTTCACCCTCGCCTCGCTGCTGTGCGGGGTGGCCGGCTCGCTGACCGGCCTCACCCTCGCCCGGATCCTCCAGGGCGCGGCCGGCGGTCTGCTCACCCCGGTCGGGATGACCATGCTCTTCCACGCCTTCCCGCAGGAGGAGCGGATGCGGGCGACCCGGGTGCTGATGCTGCCCACCGCGGTCGCCCCGGCCGCCGGGCCGGTGCTCGGCGGCTGGCTGGTGGACGGCTGGTCCTGGCACTGGGTCTTCATCGTCAACCTGCCGGTCGGCCTCGCCGCGCTGGTCTTCGGCCTGCTCTTCCTGCCGGACTACCGCGCCGAGCGCGCCGGGCGCTTCGACGCGGCCGGCTTCCTGCTCTCCGCGGCGGGTTTCGGTGCGGCGATGTACGCGCTCTCCGAGGGCGCGTCCGAGGGGTGGGGGAGCGCGCGGATCCTCGCCGCGGCGCTCGGCGGCGCGCTCGCCCTCGCCGCACTGGTCGCCGTCGAGCTGCGCCGCCCCGAGCCGATGCTCGACCTGCGGCTCTTCCGGGACCGGATCTTCCGCACCACCAATCTGCTCTCGCTCTTCTCCGGCGCGGCCTTCCTCGGCATGCTCTACCTGTTCCCGCTGCTGATGCAGGACGCCCTCGGCATGGACGCCCTGCACAGCGGTCTGATGATCTTCCCCGAGGCGCTCGGTGTGATGCTCGCCTCGCAGATCGCGGGCCGGCTCTACCCGAGGTTCGGCCCGCGCCGGCTGCTCGTCACGGGCGCCACCGTGGTGGCCGCCGGGCTGGCGGTGATGGCCACGATCGGGCCGGACAGCAACCTGTGGGCGGTGCGCGCGCTGCTCTTCGTCTGCGGGTTCGCGATGGCCCACGTCTTCATGCCGAGCCAGACCGCGGCCTTCGCGACGATCCCGGTGGCCTCCACCGGCGCCGCCTCCACCCTGTACAACGCCCAGCGCCAGCTCGGCTCGGCGCTCGGCGTGGCCGTGCTGGGCACCGTGCTGACCGCCGTCGGACCGTTCACCGCGGACGCCTCGGGTACGCCCGTGGCGAACCTCGCCGCCTACCGCGCCGCCTTCCTGACCGCGGCCGGGCTGGCCCTGCTCGCGGCCGTGATCGCGCTGCGGGTGCGGGACTCCGACGCCGCCGCGACCATGCGCCCGGCCCCGGTTTCCGGCGGCACCGGGCCCGGGGGCGGCACCGGTTCCGCGGCCGGGACGGAGGCCGGGCCGGAGGGCGCGGTGCCCTCCGGAGCCGCCGCCGCGGGCGTGTCCGGACCGGCCCGGAAGGCCGCCGGGAGGGCCTGAACGGGCCCGGACGGCGGCGTCCTGGCGTCCGCCTTTCGTGGTACCGGTAGGATGGGGCGCTGGCGGTAGTCCCTGTGGCGTCCACCCAGGTCAACCGCACGAGGGCGAGGAGTCACGCTCACCGTCCACCCCCCACGGGAGATGCAGCTCCAACCGCCCATCGCCCGTCTCGCCCGACCCGCTGGAAACCGGCCCCGGCCGGCGTCCGGGGAGGGCGCAGGCAACCTGACCGCAAGCCCATAGGAGACCTAACCGTGAAGAGCGCCGTCGAGACTCTGAACCCGACCCGGGTTCGACTCACCGTCGAGGTGCCCTTCGAGGAGCTCAAGCCCAGCCTCGACGCGGCGTACAAGAAGATCAACCAGCAGGTCTCGGTCCCGGGCTTCCGCAAGGGCAAGATCCCGAACCGGGTCATCGACCAGCGCTTCGGCCGTGGCGCCGTGCTGGAGGAGGCCGTCAACGACGCCCTGCCGCGCTTCTACACGCAGGCCGTCGACGAGGGCAAGATCGAGGTCCTCGGCCAGCCCGACATCACCAACATCGAGGGTGTCGAGAAGATCGCCGACGGCGGTGACCTGAAGTTCACCGCCGAGGTCGACGTCCGCCCGGAGATCACCCTGCCGGACTTCTCGACCATCGAGGTCACCGTCGACCCGATCGCGGTCTCCGACGAGGACATCGCCAAGTCCCTGGAGCAGCTGCGCGAGCGCTTCTCCTCGGTCAAGGACGTCGAGCGCGCCGCCGCCGCCGGCGACATCGTGGTCGTCGACCTCGAGGCCAAGGTCGACGGCGAGGTGCCGGAGGACGGCACCGCCGCCGGCGTCAGCTACGAGATCGGCTCGGGCCGTCTGATCGACGGCATCGACGAGGCCGTCGTCGGCCTGGAGGCCGGTGGCACCGCCACCTTCACCACCGAGCTCAAGGGTGGCACCCAGGCCGGCAAGTCCTCCGAGGTCACCGTCAAGGTCACCGCCGTCCAGGAGAAGGAGCTGCCCGAGCTGGACGACGAGTTCGCCCAGCTGGCCAGCGAGTTCGACACCCTGGAGGACCTGAAGGCCGACTCCCGCAAGCGCCTGGAGCGCATGAAGGAGTACGACCAGGCCACCCAGGCCCAGGAGAAGGTGCTGGACGCGCTGCTCGGCCTGGTCGAGATCGAGTTCCCGGAGAAGCTCCTCAAGGACGAGATCGAGACCCGCAAGCACAACCTCGAGCACCACCAGCTGGAGCCGATGGGCCTCAACCTGGCGAGCTACCTGGAGACCCAGGGCAAGTCGGAGGAGGAGTACCTCGCGGAGACCGAGGAGCAGGCGAAGAAGGGCATCAAGACCCAGTTCGTCCTGGACCAGATCGTCGCCGACGAGGAGCTCAACGTCTCCCAGGAGGAGCTGACCGAGCACCTCATCCGCCGTGCCGCCGGTTCGGGCCTGACCCCGGACCAGTTCGCCCAGCAGGTCGTCCAGGGTGGCCAGGTGCCGCTGCTGGTCGGCGAGGTCGCCCGCGGCAAGGCGCTGGCCACCGTGGTCGAGGCCGCCAAGGTCGTCGACACCGAGGGCAACGAGATCAACTTCGACGACGACGAGGCCGACGAGTCGGCCGAGACCGTCGAGGCCCCGGCCGCCGAGGCCGAGGCCGAGGAGAAGACCGAGGCCTGACCGCCGCGGTCGCCTCGCTCGCCCGAGGCGTGAGCGCGGGCCCGGACGCCGTACGGTGTCCGGGCCCGCGCCGTTCCCGGGGCCGGGCCCGCCGGGGCCGCGAACCCTGCGCTCACAGCGAACAGTTCTGCGTGAGGGATTCAGCGGCCGGGCCTGCGCGTTAGGGTCCATGGACAGCAACAATCACGACGTGATACCCGGAAGCTGTGCGACATCGTGACGGCCGTGGAGCGACCGTCCAAATCGACTGAGCAGGTGGCTAAGTGACGTACCCGCAGATGCAGATGCCCGGCCCGATGGCGCCGCACGCCGCCGCTGGTGACGTGCTGGGCGGCCTCGGCGACCAGGTCTACAACCGGCTGCTCAACGAGCGGATCATCTTCCTCGGCCAGCAGGTCGACGACGACATCGCGAACAAGATCACCGCCCAGCTGCTGCTGCTGGCCGCGGACCCGGACAAGGACATCTTCCTCTACATCAACTCCCCGGGCGGCTCGATCTCGGCCGGCATGGCGATCTACGACACCATGCAGTACATCAAGAACGACGTCGTCACGATCGCGATGGGCATGGCGGCCTCGATGGGCCAGTTCCTGCTGACCGCCGGCGCCAAGGGCAAGCGCTTCTCGCTCCCGAACGCCAACATCCTCATGCACCAGCCCTCCGCCGGCCTCGGCGGCTCGGCCACCGACATCCGCATCCAGGCCGAGCAGCTGCTGCGCACCAAGAAGCGGATGTCCGAGCTGATCGCGTTCCACAGCGGCCAGTCCTTCGAGCAGATCACCCAGGACTCCGACCGCGACCGCTGGTTCACGCCGGAGGAGGCCCTGGACTACGGCCTGATCGACGCGATCATGCACAGCGCCGCGGACGTCCCCGGCGGCGGCGGCACCGGCGCCTGAGCCCCGGCCCGGGCCCACGAGACCACAGCCACAACGCTCCGGAGGACCAGAACACCCATGAACATCCCCAGCCTGTCGGCCGCCAAGGCCCGCGTCGAGGACATGCGGGCCGATGGCCGCTACATCGTCCCGCGCTTCGTCGAGCGCACCTCGCAGGGCATCCGTGAGTACGACCCGTACGCCAAGCTGTTCGAGGAGCGCATCATCTTCCTCGGCTCGCAGGTGGACGACGTCTCCGCGAACGACATCATGGCGCAGCTGCTGTGCCTGGAGTCGATGGACCCGGACCGCGAGATCCAGATGTACATCAACTCGCCCGGCGGCTCGTTCACGGCCCTGACGGCCATCTACGACACCATGCAGTACGTCAAGCCGGACATCACCACGGTCTGCATGGGCCAGGCGGCCTCGGCGGCGGCCGTGCTGCTGGCGGCCGGCACCCCCGGCAAGCGGATGGCGCTGCCGAACGCCCGCATCCTGATCCACCAGCCGTACACCGAGACCGGCCGCGGCCAGGTCTCCGACCTGGAGATCCAGGCGAAGGAGATCTTCCGGATGCGCGAGCAGCTGGAGGAGATGCTGTCCAAGCACTCCAACAAGTCGGTCGAGCAGGTCCGCGACGACATCGAGCGCGACAAGATCCTCACGGCCGAGGAGGCCGTCGAGTACGGTCTGGTCGACCTGGTGATCTCGACCCGCAAGGCCTCGCTGACCTCCTGAGGTCGGCACTCCCTCCCGGCCCGTCCTCGTGGGCGGGAGGGATCCGGGGGCTGCTCCGACGGCATCTGTTCGGTATCAATTCGCCCAGGGCGTAGGGCAGACCCGGCGAAGAGGGCGGAATCGGCGGCTCGGCAGAGTACCGTCGGATAGCGAGACCGATCGCCGTCGGCGTCGACGGTCCACAGCACCAGGCCCCGGAACTCCCGCGGGGCCCCTGGCGAAGGGGAAGCACCTCGTGGCACGCATCGGAGACGGTGGCGACCTGCTCAAGTGCTCGTTCTGCGGCAAGTCGCAGAAGCAGGTGAAGAAGCTGATCGCCGGCCCAGGCGTGTACATCTGCGACGAGTGCATCGACCTGTGCAACGAGATCATCGAGGAGGAGCTCGCCGAGACCTCCGAGGTGCGCTTCGAGGAGCTCCCGAAGCCCCGCGAGATCTACGAGTTCCTGGACCAGTACGTGGTCGGGCAGGACCTCGCCAAGAAGGCCCTGTCGGTGGCCGTCTACAACCACTACAAGCGGGTCCAGGCCGGTGAGGCCGGCCGCAGCGGCGGCAACGGCCGCGAGGACGCCATCGAGCTGGCGAAGTCCAACATCCTGCTGCTGGGCCCGACCGGCTCCGGCAAGACGCTGCTGGCGCAGACCCTGGCCCGGATGCTGAACGTGCCGTTCGCGATCGCCGACGCCACCGCGCTCACCGAGGCCGGCTACGTCGGCGAGGACGTCGAGAACATCCTGCTCAAGCTGATCCAGGCGGCCGACTACGACGTCAAGAAGGCCGAGACCGGGATCATCTACATCGACGAGATCGACAAGGTCGCGCGCAAGAGCGAGAACCCGTCGATCACCCGGGACGTCTCCGGCGAGGGCGTGCAGCAGGCGCTGCTGAAGATCCTGGAGGGCACCACCGCCTCGGTGCCGCCGCAGGGCGGGCGCAAGCACCCGCACCAGGAGTTCATCCAGATCGACACCACCAACGTGCTGTTCATCGTGGGCGGCGCGTTCGCCGGCCTGGAGCGGATCATCGAGGGTCGGGCGGGTGCCAAGGGCATCGGCTTCGGCGCGAACATCCGTTCCAAGCGGGAGCTGGATGCCAGCGACCACTTCCGTCAGGTGATGCCGGAGGACCTGGTCAAGTTCGGCATGATCCCGGAGTTCATCGGCCGCCTCCCGGTGATCACCAGCGTGCACAACCTGGACCGCGAGGCGCTGCTGCAGATCCTCACCGAGCCGAAGAACGCGCTGGTCAAGCAGTACCGCAAGCTCTTCGAACTGGACGGCGTGGAGCTGGAGTTCTCCCGGGACGCGCTGGAGGCGATCGCGGACCAGGCGATCCTGCGCGGCACCGGCGCGCGGGGCCTGCGGGCCATCATGGAGGAGGTGCTGATGTCCGTGATGTACGAGGTGCCCTCGCGCCAGGACGTCGCCCGCGTGGTGGTGACCGGGGACGTCGTCTCCAAGCACGCCATCCCGACCCTGGTGCCGCGCGACATGATCAAGCGGGAGCGGCGCGAGAAGAGCGCCTGACGCCCGACGGGTCCCGCCCGGAAACGACGAGGGCCCCGGTACCGCCTCCACGGGCGGCGCCGGGGCCCTCGGGCGTGTGGGGGCCTACTTCGGGACCTCGGCGGCGGCGCGCAGGGCGCGGGTGTCCGCGGCGAGCTTGTCGAGGTCGGGGCGCCCGCCGTCCTCCGACGGCGGGGCCATCGCCAGGACCAGGCTGCTGGAGTCGGCCCAGGCGCAGACGCCCAGGTCGGTGCCGTCCTGGGAGGCCACGCCGCAGTCCATGCTGCCGCCCTTGGGGCCCGGGTCGACGGCGTGCCGGTCGTTGACCGTGGTGCCGTCCGACTGGAGGCCCTTGAACATGGCGTTGAGCTCGGTCTTCGGGGCGAGCACCTTGCCGTAGGCGCCGAGCACCACGAGCTTGGGGTCCCCGGCGGAGTCCTGGTAGACGGCGCTGACGCCGGTCGGGTTCCAGGAGCCGTCGCCCTTGCCGAGCTCGGTGGTGATGCCCTCCTCCATCTGCCGGGCGACCTCGTTGTTCTCGTCCTTGGTGAGGCCGTTGAAGCCGGCCGGCAGGACGATCTTCTGGGTGCCGGCGTTGGAGGTGATGTCGAAGACGAAGTACGCGACCGCGCCGCCGATGAGGGCCAGCACGAGCACGAAGACGCCGATGAGGATGCCGAGGGTGCGGCGGGAGCGGCGCGGCGGCGCCGGTGCGGGGAACGCGCCGTACGGGGCGTAGCCGGGCGGCAGCGGCTGGCCCGGCGCACCGGGCGGGCCGGACTGTGGCGGGACGGCGCCGTAGGGCGGCGGGGTCTGCGGCGGCGCGGGCGGGCCGGGGTAGGGCTGCCCGCCATAGGGCTGCCCGCCGTACGGGGGCTGGCCGCCGGGCGGCGGCGGGGCGCCGTAGGGGTTCTGCTCGGTCACGGAGGCCCTTCCTGGGACGGTGGTGCCGGGCTTGTACGAAGGCTCGGACGAATGTCCGGCACGTTATCGCACCGGTCCGTCACCCGGTCGGGGAATACCCCGGGGCCGTGCCGGCCGGCTCCGGTGCCGGGCTCCGGTGCCGGGCTCCGGTGTCCGGGGGGTGAAAGCCGTTCGTGACCCGGTTCCCGGGTTACGTAAACTGTCCGTCGTGACCGACACCACGAACCAGCGCCCCGTGAGCACGCACGCCGGGGACGACGCAGCCACCCTCCCGACGACCTTCGCCCCGGCGGAGGTAGAGGGCGAGCTGTACGAGCGCTGGGTAGAGCGCGGTTACTTCACCGCCGACGCCAAGAGCGACAAGCCCCCGTACGCCATCGTCATCCCGCCGCCGAACGTCACTGGTGCGCTGCACCTGGGCCACGCCTTCCAGCACACGCTGATGGACGCGCTGACCCGCCGCAAGCGCATGCAGGGCTTCGAGGCGCTCTGGCTGCCCGGCATGGACCACGCCGGCATCGCCACCCAGAACAAGGTCGAGCAGCAGCTCGCCGAGTCCGGCCTGTCCCGCCACGACCTGGGCCGCGAGGCCTTCGTCGAGAAGGTCTGGGAGTGGAAGGCGAACTACGGCGGCAAGATCCTCGGCCAGATGCGCCGCCTCGGCGACGGCGTCGACTGGTCGCGCGAGCGCTTCACCATGGACGAGGGCCTGTCGCAGGCCGTCCAGACGATCTTCAAGCGGCTCTTCGACGACGGCCTGATCTACCGCGCCGAGCGCATCATCAACTGGTGTCCGCGCTGCCTCACCGCGCTGTCCGACATCGAGGTGGAGCACGAGGAGGTCCCCGGCGAGCTGGTCTCGATCCGCTACGGGGACGGCGAGGACTCGATCGTCGTCGCCACCACCCGCGCCGAGACGATGCTGGGCGACACCGCGGTGGCCGTCCACCCGGAGGACGAGCGCTACCGTCACCTGGTCGGCCGGACCATCAAGCTGCCGCTGACCGACCGCGAGATCCCGGTCGTCGCGGACGAGCACGTCGACCCGGAGTTCGGCACCGGCGCCGTCAAGGTGACCCCGGCGCACGACCCCAACGACTTCGCCATCGGCCAGCGCCACGACCTGCCGAACCTGAGCGTCATGGACGAGCGCGGCGCGATCACCGTGCACGGCCCGTTCCTGGGCCTGGACCGGCTGGAGGCCCGCTCGGCCGTCGTCGGCGCGCTGCGCGAGCAGGGCCGGATCGTCGCCGAGAAGCGCCCGTACATGCACGCCGTCGGCCACTGCTCGCGTTGCCACACGGTGGTCGAGCCGCGGCTGTCGCTGCAGTGGTGGGTCAAGGTCGAGCCGCTGGCCAAGGCAGCCGGCGACGCGGTCCGCGACGGCAAGGTGGAGATCCACCCGAAGGAGCTGGAGCGCCGCTACTTCGACTGGGTCGACAACATGTACGACTGGTGCATCTCGCGCCAGCTGTGGTGGGGCCACCGGATCCCGGTCTGGTACGGCCCGGACGGCGAGGTCGTCTGCGTCGGACCGGACGAGCAGCCGCCGACGGGCGAGGGCTGGCACCAGGACCCGGACGTCCTGGACACCTGGTTCTCCTCCGGCCTGTGGCCGTTCTCCACGCTGGGCTGGCCGGAGAAGACCCCCGACCTGGAGAAGTTCTACCCGACCGACGTCCTGGTCACCGGCCACGACATCATCTTCTTCTGGGTCGCCCGGATGATGATGTTCGGCCTGTACGCGATGGACGGCCAGGTGCCGTTCAAGACGGTCGCCCTGACCGGCCTGGTCCGTGACGAGTTCGGCAAGAAGATGTCGAAGTCCTCCGGCACCGCCGTCGACCCGCTGGACTGGATGGACGCCTACGGTGCCGACGCCGTCCGCTTCACCCTGGCCCGCGGCGCCAACCCGGGCGCCGACGTGCCGATCGGCGAGGACTGGGTCAAGGGCGCGCGGAATTTCTGCAACAAGATCTGGAACGCCACCCGGTTCGCGCTGATGAACGGCGCGACCGTGGACGGCCCGCTGCCCGCGCCGGAGCAGCTGACCGCGGTGGACCGCTGGATCCTGTCGCGGCTGAACGCGACCGTGGCCGAGGTCGACGCGCTGTACGACGACTACGAGTTCGCCAAGGCCTCGGACGCGCTCTACCACTTCGCGTGGGACGAGGTGTTCGACTGGTACGTCGAGCTCTCCAAGACCACCCTGGCCAAGGGCGGCGCGCCGGCCGAGGCCTCCCGCCGGGTGCTGGGCGAGGTCCTGGACGTCACCCTGCGCCTGCTCCACCCGGTCGTGCCGTTCGTCACCGAGGCGCTCTGGACGACGCTGACCGGTGCCGAGTCGGTGGTCGTCGCCGACTGGCCGAAGGACGCCGGCTACCGGGACGCCGAGGCCGAGGCCGAGGTCGCCACGCTGCAGCAGGTGGTCACCGAGGTCCGCCGGTTCCGTTCGGACCAGGGCCTGCAGCCGGCCCAGAAGGTCCCGGCGCGCCTGGAGCTCGCGGGCACCGTGCTCGCCGTCCACGAGGACGCGATCCGCTCGCTGCTGCGGCTGACCGTGCCCGAGGAGGGCTTCGCGGCCACCGCCTCGCTGCCGGTCGCCGGCGCCACCGTGGCGCTGGACCTGTCCGGCACCATCGACGTCGCGGCGGAGCGCAAGCGCCTCGCCAAGGACCTCGCGGCGGCCGAGAAGGAGAAGGCGCAGTGCGGCGGCAAGCTCGGCAACGAGGCCTTCCTGGCCAAGGCGCCGGACGACGTGGTCGCCAAGATCCGGACCCGTCAGGAGGCCGCCGAGGCCGACATCGCCCGGATCACCGCCCAGCTCGCGGCGCTGCCGCAGGGCTGACGCGCCGACGGTTCCCCGGAGCCGCATCCCGCCGACGCGGGGTGCGGCTCCGCCGTTTTTCCGGAAGGTCGGAAAATCGTGCGGCCCAATAGCCCAATCCGTTGCTCCCTTCCGGCGAATATTCATCCCGGACCGGGTGAGGACCTATTCCGCCCGAATTCATTCCGGTCTTGCCCGCGCGCGCTCGCGGAAGTTTCCAGGTCGACTGTGTACGGTGTGCATCGAGTTTCGGACGGCGAGGAGTGACGGGAGGGCATGGGCGTGATGGTGACCGAGGAGCTGGCCGACGAACTGCCTGCCGAGGTGGTCGAGGAGGCCAAGGGGCGGGCGGCGACACTGCTGCTCGCCTTCCGGCACGGCAACCAGCTCGCGTTCGACCACGCGTTGGACCGGTTGCTCGAGGAGCACGTCGAGCGCGAGGTGACCACGCTGCTCGCCTGGATCGCCGCCGAGGCGGTCCGCAAGGCCTACGCCCCCGAGGTCGGCGACCGCGTGCTGCGGGCGATGGCCCGGCGCGCCCCGCGCGACACCGGCGCCGTCCACGTCGACGAGGAGGGCGTGGACGCGGCCCGGCTGATCGAGGCGGTCGCGGCCGGCGAGGTGGCCGAGGTCCGCGGCCTGGTCGCCACCACCCCCGACACCACCTTCCTGCTCGGCGGCCTGCTGCAGGGCGTGGCGATGATGCTGCCGCTGCTGCCGGAGGGCGAGCTCGCGGAGATCACCGCCGAGCTGCGCCGCCGGCACGGCGGCGCGCCCGCGGCCGTGCCGGAGGCCCGGGCGGGGGTCTGACCCCGCCCGGGCCCACGGTCCCGCGTGTGCCGGTTACGGCATCGCGTGCAGGTGGGAGCCGACGGTGGAGGCGATGCCGCCGCCCGCCTTGGCGTCCCAGTTGGTCGACCAGGTCATCGCCCCGCCGATCCCGGGCCACTTGGTGTCGGGCTTGAAGCTGCCGCAGTTGGTGCCGGCGGCCAGGCAGTCCAGCGCGTTGTTGACCACGCTCGGGCTGACGTAGCCGCCGCCGGCCGCGCTGGTGGAGGCCGGGACGCCGAGGCCCACCTGGTCGGGCCGCAGCCCGCCCTTGAGCTGGATGCAGGCCAGCCCGGTGAGGAAGTTGACGGTGCCCTGGGAGTAGACCTGGCCGTCGCAGCCCAGCATGGCGCCGGAGTTGTAGTACTGCATGTTGACGATGGTGAGGATGTCCTTCACGTTCAGCGCCAGCTTGAAGTACTCCATGCCGGTGGACTGCATGTCGATGGTCTGCGGCGCCATGGTGAGCGTGAAGCCCGAGCCTGCCTTGGCCGCCAGGGTGTGCAGCGCCTGGCCCATGTAGGTGGAGTTGATGCCGTTCTCCAGGTCGATGTCGACGCCGTCGAAGCCGTAGGTCTGCATCAGGGACCAGGCGCTGTTGGCGAAGCTGGCGGCCGAGGTGGAGCTGTTGACCGAGACGGTGCCCTTCTCGCCGCCGACCGAGAGGATCACCTTCTTGCCGGCCGCCTTCTTGGCCGCGATGTCGGCCTTGAACTGGGCGTCGGTGTAGCCGCCGAGCCGGGAGGAGAGCGTCGGGTCCAGGGTGAAGCTCAGGCCCCCGGGCGTGGAGGTGGCGTCGGCGAAGGAGACCGCGATGATGTCGTACGCGGCCGGGACGTCGCTGATCCGCTGCACGGTGGCGCCGTTGTCGAAGTTCTGCCAGTAGCCGGTCAGCAGGTGCTTGGACGGCGGCCGGGGCGTGGTGGCGGTGGGGGAGGGCGTGGTGGTGTCGGTGGGCGACGGGCTGCCGGGGTCGGTCGGGGTCGGCGTGGTCGCGGTCGGGGAGGGCTTGGGGTCGCCCGGGCCGAGCAGCGAGACGTCGTCGGCCAGGAAGGCCGGCTGCCCGTACCAGCCGTGCAGGTAGACGGTGACGCTGGTGGTGCTCGCCCCGGTGGTGAAGGTGGTGCTGAGCTTGGACCAGGCGCTGCCGCCGGGCGTCCAGGTGCTCGGGTCGGTGCCGCCGGTGCCGCGGGCGCCGAGGTAGACGTACGAGCCCTGGACCCAGCTGCTCAGGGTGTAGGTCGAGGACGGCTTGACGGCGACCGTCTGGGTGCATTCGCCGGTGTCGCCGCCGGCCGGGGTGGAGCGCAGCGCGCCGGTGCCGGAGTGGACCGTGCCGGTCTCCGGCGTGCCGGCCGTACAGGTCCAGCCGTTGAGGCGGTTGGCGTCCTCGAAGCCGCCGTTGGTGATGAGTTCGACGTCGGTGGCGGCGTGGGCGCCGGTGCCGCCGGCGAGGACCAGGCCGCTCAGGCCGATCGCGACGGCACTGGCGCCGGCGAGCATCGAGTGGACGGCGCGCGGGCGCCGCTGTCGTGCAGGTGGCATGACTCCATCTCCTGTGGGGGAGGCCGGCGGCTCCCGTGGGGGAGAGCCGTCCGGGTGTCGATGGGTACGCGTGCGGGAGCTACCGACAACTCAAGTCCCTGTCGGGGTAGGAGACTTGCCCTCACAAAATGGAGTAGACCAATTCTGCTGTCAAGAGGGCCCTGTCCGGGCGGGCCGTTCAGGCGGCCGTCGGCAGCGCGCCGGCGGGCGCCCCGGCCTGCCCGGCGGCCGGGCCGGCGGTCAGATCGGCGGTCAGATCGGCGATCCGGGCGGAGGCCAGGCCGTCGCCGTAGGGGCTCGGGGTGGCCGCGAGCCGGGCGAGCCGCGCGGGGGTGTCGGCCAGCCAGGTCCGGGCGTGCTCGCCGAGTTCGGCGCCGGGTGCCACCAGCGCGGCGAAGCCGGCCTCGACGGCCTCGGGCCGCTCGGTGGAGCGGCGCACCACCAGCAGCGGGCGGCCGAGCACGGTGCACTCCTCCTGCACCCCGCCGGAGTCGGAGACCAGCAGCGCGGCGTGCCGGGCCAGGCCCAGGAAGTCGGCGTAGCCGACCGGCCCGGTCACCGCGAGCCGCTCCAGCAGGCCCTCCAGGCCGAAGCGCTCGACGGCGGCCCGGGTGCGCGGGTGCATCGGGAACAGCACCGGGGTGCCGGCCCGGGCGATCCGGTCGAGTTCGGCGAGGACGGCGCCGAGCGCCTCGGCCGTGTCGGTGTTCTCCGGCCGGTGCACGGTGGCCAGCACGTAGCCGTCCGCGGCGAGGCCGTGCCCGGCGAGCAGGGCGGCCCGGGCGGCGGTGTCCGGCAGCGAGCTGCGGACCACCTCGACGACGGTGTTGCCGGTGAGCGCGATCCGCTCCTCGGCGAGGGACTCGGCGCGCAGGTTGGCGGCGTTGTCCGGGGTGGCGGCGCACAGCAGGTCGGCGACGTGGTCGACCATCACCCGGTTGTGCTCCTCGGGCATCGCCCGGTCGAAGCTGCGCAGCCCCGCCTCGACGTGCACCAGCGGGATGTCCCGGGCGTTGGCGGCGAGCGCGCCGGCCAGGGTGGCGTTGGTGTCGCCCTGGACGACGACGGCGGCCGGGCGGTGCTCGGCGAAGGCGGCGTCGAGTTGGCCGAGCGACTGGGCGATCTGGCCGGCCCGGGGGCGGCCGCCGACGCCGGTGAGCAGTTCGGGGCTCGGCAGGCCGAGGTCGCGCAGGAAGCGGCCGGACATCGCCTCGTCCCAGTGCTGGCCGGTGTGGACCAGGCGGGTGGCCGGGCCGAGCTCGTGGATCAGCGGGGCGAGCTTGACCAGTTCGGGGCGGGTGCCGAGGACGACGGCGACACTGCCGGGGGCGAACGGGCGGCGGGCGGCGGGCTTCGGGGTCGGGCACGCGGTCATGGCGGAACGGCTCCGGGGGTCGGGGCGGTCGGGAGGCGAAGGAGGAGCGGGGGCTCAGGACTCGAGCGCGGTGGGGTCGCCGAGGGCGACCTTCTCGGCGTTGCGCCGGGTCTTGGCCCAGCCGTTGCGGCCGAGCAGCAGGCGTACGGCGGCCCGGGTGGCGACCACGAACAGGTGGTAGGCGTAGAGCCAGACCAGGACGCCCCAGAGCAGGCCGGTGAGCCGGCGGCGGTCGGGGTGGACGAGCCGGCGGTAGGCCGGGCCCCAGAAGACCATCGGCAGGGTGGCGAGCACGAAGGCGAGCACCATCCACGGGCCGTACCGCAGCTGGAAGTCGGCGGTCTCCTCGGGGAAGAGCGCCAGCCCCGCCCCGGTGATCGCCAGCGACAGCGGGGTGAGGACGACCAGCAGGACGCAGACCACCGGCTGGAGGAAGGTGTAGAGCACCTCGGCCTTGCCGGCGGGCCGGTAGTGCCGCGAGCGCAGCACCCGGCCGGTGTAGCGCAGGCACTGCATGTTGCCCTGGGCCCAGCGGGTGCGCTGGGTGAGGAAGCGCCGCCAGGAGACCAGGGCCTCCTGGGAGACGTTGGCCTCGGTGACATGGGTGAGCCGCCAGCCGGCCAGGCGCAGGTCGAGGCCGGACTCGTAGTCCTCCAGCAGGGCGCGCTCGGGCCAGGGGCGGCCGGCGCGGCCCTCCTCGGCGGTCAGCGAGTCCAGGGCGGTGAGCCGGACGAACTGGCCGTTGCCGCCGAGGCCGACGCTGCCTGTGCGGCGGCGCAGCAGCTGCATGCCGGCGTTGTTGGCCTGGAACTCGACGTCCTGCATCCGCACCAGGGCGCGGGCCACCGCGTTGGCGGTCCGGCCGCGGCCGGGCAGCGGCCGTTCGTCGTCGGCGTTGCGCATCCGCACGCCGATCTGCACGGCGCCGGTGTCGGGGCGGCCCATCGCGCGGTCGTTGCAGACCTGTTCGAGGGTGCCGGGGTCGAGCCGCCCGTCGGCGTCGACCACGCCGAGGACCACCCGGGAGCGGTCGGTGCCGGGCGGCAGCCAGGCGGAGATCTCCCGGTAGGCGGCGTTCAGCGCGGCGCCCTTGCCGATCCGGGCGTGCGGGCGGCGGCGCTGCACCAGGTGGACGCGCGGGTCGCGTTCGGCGGCGGCGAGCACCAGGGCGCGGGTGCCGTCGTCGCTGTCGTCGTCGATCACCCACAGGTGGGCGGCGGGGGCGACGGCCCGCAGGCCGGCGAGGGTCTGGGTGATCACCGCCTCCTCGTCCCGGCAGGGGATCATCAGGTGCCACCGGAAGGCGGCGGGGTCGCCGGGCCCGGCCGGGCTGCTGTGCCGGAAGGCGTGGCGGGAGCCGGCCCAGTAGACGAGGAAGCGGCCGAAGACGAGGACCATGTAGCAGAGCAGGGCCAGCGAGATCAGCCCGCCGAGCTGGAGGAACCCCTCGCGGCGCATCTCGACGAACTGGCGCAGGGCGTCGGGCATGGCGAGCTGCTCCTCATGATCGAAGGTGTTTTGTCTCCTTGGGATGCGAATCAATGCTTCATTGCGGTCTGATGTCGCTAAATCGATAGTAAACAGAGGAAACTGTTCAACTCGGGCAAAGTGGTGGTTCTCACCCCGTGAGGAGCGTCGGCCCCCGCTCCGTAGACTGTGGTCGTGAGCGACAAGGCCGACCCGAACCCGTACACCCTCCGCCCCGCCGACGGCGGTACCGGCGACGCCCTGCGCGACGTCGAGGTGGAACTCTCCGAGCGCTGGCCGGAGAACAAGCTGGAGCCCTCGCTCGACCGGATCGAGGCCCTGATGGACATCCTGGGCCAGCCCCAGCGGTCCTTCCCCTCCATCCACGTCACCGGTACCAACGGCAAGACCTCCACCGCCCGGATGATCGAGCAGCTGCTCGGCACCTTCGAGCTGCGCACCGGCCGCTACACCAGCCCGCACGTGGAGAGCGTCACCGAGCGGATCACCCTGGACGGCGCCCCGATCACCCCCGAGCGGTTCGTCGAGGTCTACCGCGACATCGAGCCCTACGTGCGGATGGTCGACGAGCGCGAGCCGGTCGCCATGTCCTTCTTCGAGGTGCTCACCGGCATGGCCTACGCGGCCTTCGCCGACGCGCCGGTGGACGTCGCCGTGGTCGAGGTCGGCATGGGCGGCTCCTGGGACGCCACCAACGTCATCGACGCGACCGTCGCGGTGATCACCCCGATCGGCCTGGACCACACCGACAAGCTGGGGGAGACCACCGGCGAGATCGCCGTCGAGAAGTCCGGGATCATCAAGCCCGGCTCCGTCGCCGTTGTCGCCCAGCAGCAGCTCGACGCCGCCCAGACCATCCTGCGGCGCGCCGTGGAGGTCGACGCCACGGTCGCCCGCGAGGGCCTGGAGTTCGGCGTCATCCGCCGCGAACTCGCGGTCGGCGGCCAGCTGGTGACCCTGCGCGGGCTCGGCGGCGAGGAGTACGAGGACGTCTTCCTGCCGCTGCACGGCGAGTACCAGGCGCACAACGCGGCCCTCGCCCTGGCCGCCGTCGAGGCGTTCTTCGGCGTCGGCGGCGCCCGCGGCGGCAAGCTCGACACCGACAAGGTCCGCCAGGCGTTCTCCGGCGTCAGCTCCCCGGGCCGCCTGGAGGTCGTCCGGCGCAGCCCCACCATCGTCCTGGACGCCGCCCACAACCCGCACGGCGCCCGGGCCACCGTCGCCGCGCTCACCGAGTCCTTCGGCTTCACCCGCCTGGTCGGCGTCATCGGCACCAGCGGCGACAAGGACGTGGCCGGCCTCCTGGAGGCCTTCGAGCCGCTGCTCGCCGAGGTCGTCGTCACCCGCAACTCCACCCACCGCGCGATGGACGTGGACGAGCTGGCCGCGCTCGCGGTCGAGGTCTTCGGCGAGGACCGCGTCCAGGTCGAGCCCCGGCTCGACGACGCCATCGCCGCCGCCGTCACCCTGGCCGAGGAGGAGGGCGACCTCGGCGGCGCCGGGGTGCTGGTCACCGGTTCGGTCATCACGGTGGGCGAGGCCCGCCTGCTGCTCGGGAGGAAGTGACGATGAGGACGCTCTGCTCCTCGACGCTGATCGGCGAGGCCCTCGTGGTGCTGTTCGCGGCGCTGGTCGCGATGCAGCTCTCCGACGTCTCCACCGGGGCGCTGTGGACCGTCAGCGGCATCGCCATGGCGCTGTGCCTGCTGCTCTGCGGCATGATCAACCGCCCCGGCGCGGTCGCCGTCGGCTGGGCCCTGCAGCTCGCGCTGATCGCCAGCGGCTTCGTCGTGCCGACCATGTTCGGGCTCGGCGTGGTCTTCGCCGGACTGTGGTGGTGCTCGGTGCACTACGGCCGCAAGATCGACGAGATCAAGGCCGCCCGGGCCGCCGCAGCGGCCGTCTGAGGCGGCCCCGGACCGGGTCCGGCGCGTTCGCTCACGCAAGGTAACCTCTGCGGTAGTCGCACGGCGCACGCGGATCGGCGCGTGCGCGTCGAACCGCGTGCGTGCCGAACCCCTTCCTCCAGGAGACGCCCCGTGTCCCAGCGCACTCTCGTCCTGCTCAAGCCCGACGCCGTCAAGCGCGGCCTGGCCGGCGAGATCATCAGCCGCATCGAGCGCAAGGCCGGCTGGCGGCTTGCCGCCGTCGAGCTGCGCACCTTCGACCGGGCGACGCTGGAGCACCACTACGCGGAGCACGTCGGCCGCCCGTTCTACGAGCCGCTGCTGGAGTTCATGACCTCCGGCCCGTCCATCGCCCTGATCGTCGAGGGCGAGGAGGTCGTCCCCGGCATCCGCATGCTGGCTGGCGCCACCAACCCGCTGGAGGCCGGCGCCGGCACCATCCGCGGCGACTACGCGACGATCACCCGCGAGAACCTCATCCACGCCTCCGACTCGGTCGAGTCCGCCGAGCGCGAGATCAAGATCTTCTTCCCCGCCCACGCCTGACCCGACCGGCGCGGCGATCATTCGGGACCTTCGGAAGGCCCCGGTCGGGACTATTGGCCCGGCCGGGGCATTCTTATCGGGAAATAGGGAACCAGGCCCTCCGACACGGCGTCCCAATGCCCGGAGAAGCGATCACGCCCCGGACAATGGACGGCATGCCCCACCTCGACGTCAGTGCCGACCGGCGTGACTACGATGGACGCGACTCAAGGGCCCGGTAAGGCAGCTCAGCTGGTCGCCGCCCACGCGTGGGCGCGCACACCGTCCACCCCACATGACTCCGAGCCCGGGAAAGGCACCCCACCCCATGGCGAGCAACCTGTCGTTCATCGGCCGCGACTTGGCGATCGACCTCGGAACTGCCAACACGCTGGTGTACGTCAGGGGCAAGGGCATCGTCCTCAACGAGCCGTCGGTGGTCGCGGTCAACACCAACACCGGGGGCATCCTCGCCGTCGGCTCCGAGGCCAAGAAGATGATCGGCCGCACCCCCGGCAACATCGTCGCCATCCGCCCGCTCAAGGACGGTGTCATCGCCGACTTCGAGATCACCGAGCGGATGCTGCGCTACTTCATCCTCAAGGTGCACCGCCGCCGCTTCCTCGCCCGCCCCCGGGTCGTCGTCTGCGTCCCCTCCGGCATCACCGGCGTCGAGCGCCGCGCCGTCATCGAGGCCTCCCTGCAGGCCGGCTGCCGCCAGGTGCACATCATCGAGGAACCGATGGCCGCCGCCATCGGCGCCGGGCTGCCCGTCCACGAGCCCACCGGCAACATGGTCGTCGACATCGGCGGCGGCACCACCGAGGTCGCCGTCATCTCGCTCGGCGGCATCGTCACCGCGCAGTCCATCCGGGTCGCCGGCGACGAGCTGGACAACGCCATCGTCCAGCACATCAAGAAGGAGTACTCGCTGCTCCTCGGCGAGCGCAGCGCCGAACAGATCAAGATGAGCATCGGCTCCGCCTTCGGCCTGGAGGGCGAGAAGGACGAGCACGCCGAGATCCGCGGCCGCGACCTGGTCAGCGGCCTGCCCAAGACCGTCGTCATCTCCGCCGCCGAGGTCCGCGAGGCCATCGACGAGCCGGTCAACTCGATCATCGACGCGGTCAAGACCACCCTCGACCAGTGCCCGCCCGAGCTGGCCGGCGACGTCATGGACCGGGGCATCGTGCTCACCGGCGGCGGCGCCCTGCTCCGCGGCATGGACGAGCGGCTGCGCCGGGAGACCGGCATGCCGATCCACATCGCGGAGAACCCGCTGGACTCCGTCGCACTCGGCTCCGGCAAGTGCGTCGAGGAGTTCGAGGCGCTCCAGCAGGTACTCGACGCCGCGCCGCGCCGCTAGCAGAACCGACACCACAGCCGAACTGACGGGCCCCCGCCCGGGTCCACAGCCCGGTCCGGCGGCCAGGGGTACGAAGGGGCAGTACCAGCACCGTGAGGGACACACGAGAGAGCCGGCTGCTGCTGATCCTGCTGGTGGCCGTCGCCTTCGCACTGATCACCGTCGACATCAAGGGCGGTGAGAGCTCCCCGCTCGGCGGCGCCCGGCGCGCGGCGGCCGCCGTCCTCGGCCCGGTCGAACGCGGCGCCGCCACCGCCGTCGACCCGGTCGCCGACACCGTCCGGGCCTTCCGCGACGCCGCCTCGCACAGCGGCCGCACCGACCAGCTCGCCCGCGAGAACACCGACCTGCGGCAGAAGCTCGCCTCCTCCGACATGGCCGGCGGGCGCACCAAGCAGCTCGACGACCTGCTGCGCACCGCGGGCGCCGGCGGATACACCGTCAAGGCCGCCCAGACCATCGCGATCGGCCCGGCGCAGGGCTTCTCCTGGACCATCACCATCGACGCCGGCAGCGACGACGGCCTCACCCGCGACATGACCGTCATCAACGGCCAGGGCCTGGTCGGCCGGATCACCACCGTCGCCCCGACCACCTCCACCGTGCTGCTCGCCTCCGACCCCGGCTTCACCGCCGGCACCCGGCTGGAGGGCAGCGGCGAGATCGGCTTCGCCGCCGGCGGCGGCACCAGCGCCATGAAGGTCTCGCTGCTCAACGGCAAGGCCCAGGTCAAGGAGGGCGACCGGCTGGTCACCTTCGGCTCGCAGAGCGGCCGCCCGTTCGTGCCCGGCGTCCCGGTCGGCAAGGTCGTCCAGGTCGAGGCCAACCCCGGACAGCTCACCAAGACCGTCCTGGTCGAGCCCTTCGTCCAGTTCACCCGGCTCGACCTGGTCGGCGTGGTCGTCGTCCCGCCGCGCACCGACCCGCGCGACGCCGTCCTGCCGCCCGCCCCCGCGCCGGCCGCCCAGGGCCAGGCCGCGCCGGCGGCGCCCGCCGGGCCGGCCGTGCCCCTGGTGCCCGCCGCCCCGGCCGCCCTCCCGCCCGCCAAGCCCACTGGGGGGAACTGAGCCATGCGCCTCGCCCGCATCCCCGTCTCCGCCGTCCTGATCCTGCTCGGCCTGCTGCTCCAGGTCAGCGTCTTCGGCCGGCTGCAACTGCCCGGGGCCACCCCCGACGTGCTGCTGCTCGTCGTGGTCGGCCTCGCCCTCGTCTACGGGCCGACCGGCGGCTGCCTGGTCGGCTTCGCGGCCGGCCTGCTCGCCGACCTCGCCCCGCCCTCCGACCACGCCATCGGCCGCTACGCGCTGGTGCTCTGCCTGATGGGCTACGCCGCCGGACTGCTGCGCCCCGAGCACGGGCGCCAGCGCTCGGTCCTCAGCGCGCTGCTGGTGGTGGGTGGCGCCGCGATCGCCTCCACCCTGCTGTACGCGATGGTCGGCGCGCTGGTCGGCGACACCGCCGCCCGGCACGTCGGGCTCGGCCAGCTGGTGGTCACCGCGCTGATCTACGACCTGTTGCTCGCCCCCTTCGTGGTGCCCGCCGTGATGCTGATCGCCCGCCGGTTCGGCAAGGACCCGCTGGCCGTCGCCGACGACGACGAGGGCGGCCCCGGCCTCGGCAGCCTGGCCCGCTACCGCACCACCCGTGACACCACGGGCGGCGCGTCATTCAAGAAGAAGCGCCTGCTGGGCGCGGGAAAGCGCCCGTAGCCCCGGTGCCGACCCGGCCCGACCAGCCCGCCCGCCCCCGTTCTGTTTTTGGAGCGCACGAGACGTGAGCAACATCCCCGAGACCGGCCGTACCCGGCGGGTGACGATCCGTCTGGTGGTGCTGCAGATCCTGGTGCTCTCGCTGCTCGCCACCCTCGGCGGACGGCTGTGGTACCTGCAGATCCGCAACGCCAGCGTCTACACCGCCAAGGCGACCGGCAACCACATCCGCGAGGTCGTCGAACCGGCCGTGCGCGGCGAGATCCTGGACGCCTCCGGGCGGATCCTCGCGGGCAACGAGACCAAGCTGGTCGTCTCGGTCAGCCGCACCTCGCTGCTCCAGCAGAAGGACGCCGGCAAGGCGGTGCTGACCCGGCTCGCCGAGGTGCTCGGGATGCCCGCCAAGGACGTCCAGGAGAAGGTCCGGCTCTGCGACGCCAAGACCCCGCAGCCCTGCTGGAACGGCTCGCCCTACCAGCCGATCCCGGTCACCAAGGAGGCGACCACCCAGCAGGCGATGCAGATAATGGAGCGCCGGGAGGACTTCCCCGGGGTCACCGCCCAGCCCACCGCCGTGCGCCACTACACCGGCGCCGAGGGCGCGAACCTCGCCCAGGTGCTCGGCTACCTCTCGCCGGTCACCGACGAGGAGGTCTCGAAGACCGCCGACCAGGCCGGCCTGGACCGCTACCTGCCGGCCGACCAGATCGGCCGCGCCGGGCTGGAGTCCGTCTACGACCGCGACCTGCGCGGCACCGCCGGCATCACCAAGCTGGAGGTGGACAACCTCGGCCGGGTGATCGGCACCGCCGACCAGGCCGCCCCGCAGACCGGCAACAACCTGGTGACCAGCATCGACGCCCGGGTGCAGAAGGTCGTCGAGGACAACCTGGCGCAGGCCATGGCCGACGCCCGCAAGACCTTCGACAAGGTCACCAACCGCAACTACGAGGCCGACTCCGGCGCCGCCGTCGTGATGGACGTGCACACCGGGCGGATCGTCGCGATGGCCAGCGCCCCCACCTACGACCCCAACCTGTGGCAGGGCGGCATCAGCGGCAAGGACTACCAGGCGCTGACCAGCAAGGAGTCCAACTTCCCGCTGCTCAACCGGGCCATACAGGGTCAGTCGGCCCCCGGCTCGACGTTCAAGGTCATCTCCACCACCGCCGCCGTCCAGGCCGGCTACTCGCTCGACGGCCGCTACGACTGCCCGAAGAGCCTGACCATCGGCGGGCGCGAGTTCAAGAACTTCGAGAGCGAGAACTTCGGCCCGATCTCCCTGGAGCGGGCCCTGGAGGTCTCCTGCGACACGGTCTTCTACGGCCTGGCGTACGACCAGTGGATGAAGGACGGCGGCATCAAGCCGAAGAAGGACCCGGGCGACTGGTTCTTCAAGACCGCCCACCAGTTCGGCCTCGGCGCCAAGACCGGTATCGACCTGCCGAGCGAGGTCACCGGCCGGGTGCCGGACCGGCAGTGGAAGCAGTCCTTCTACGACAACAACAAGGACGCCTGGTGCAAGCAGGCGGAGAAGGGCGGCAACAGCTTCTCCGACCAGATCGCCCGGGAGAACTGCGTCGACGGCTACCAGATGCGCGCGGGTGACGCCGTCAACTTCGCGATCGGCCAGGGCGACACCCTGGTCACCCCGATCCAGATGGCCCGGATCTACGCGGCGCTCGCCAACGGCGGCACCTTCTACCGGCCGACGGTCGCCAAGGCCGTGATAAGCCCGAGCGGGGAGCTCGTCCGCGAGATCGCCCCGCACGAGGACGGCCGGCTGCCCGGCGACCAGAAGCTGCTCGGCTACATCGACCAGGCCACCGCGGGCGTCATCACCAACGGCACCGCCGCCTGGAAGTTCACCGGCGCGGGCTGGCCGCAGGGCAAGATCGAGCTGCACGCCAAGACCGGCACCGCCGAGGTCGAGGGCAAGCAGACCACCTCCTGGCTGACCACCTACAGCCGCGACTACGCGGTCGTGATGACGATAAGCCAGGGCGGCACCGGCTCCGGTGGCTCCGGCGACGCGATCCGGCGGATCTACCAGTCGCTGTACGGCGTCGACGACAAGGGCAACGTCGACCAGGGCAAGGCGCTGCTGCCCACGCCGCAGGCCGAGCTGCCGAAGTTCAACCCGGACGGCACCGCGATCGTCAAGCCGGCCTCGTTCGGCGCGGACGGCGCCGGGCTCGGCGAACCCGGGGTGAGCGGCGACTCGCCGCGGGTCTTCCTGGACCCGGCGCAGTCCGGCGGCGCCGCCCCGGTGCTCGTCGCGGCCGAGGCCGCCGTCGAACCCACCCGCTCCACCGGAAGGGGCCGGGCATGACCTCCTACGGCTCGTACCGCCAGCTGCGGCTCGCCCCGCAGCGCGGCGGGGTGCCCAAGTCGCTGGCCAAGGACTCCCCGCTGTGGCGGATCGACTGGATACTGCTGCTGGCCGCGGTGGTCCTCTCGCTGGGCAGCTCGCTGCTGGTCTGGTCGGCGACCCGGGGGCGCGACTCGCTGACCCACGGCGACCCGCAGTACTTCCTGTTCCGGCACCTGACCAACGTCCTGATCGGGGCGGTGCTGTGCGCGGTGGTGATAGCGATAGGGAGCCGGCGGTTCCGCACCCTCGTGCCGTTCCTGTACGCCGGCGTGATCCTGCTGCTGCTGGCCACGCTCAGCCCGCTCGGCTCGACCATCAACGGCCAGCACTCCTGGATCCAGCTGGGCGGCGGCTTCTCGGTGCAGCCGGCCGAGTTCGCCAAGCTGGCGATCGTGCTGTCGATGGCGATCGTGATGTCCGACCAGGTGGACGCGGGGGAGCGGGAGTTCCCGGCCGACAAGGCGGTGTTCCGCGCGCTGGTCTGGGCGACGCTGCCGATGGCCATAGTGATGCTGATGCCGGACGCCGGCTCGGTGATGGTGATGGCCGTCATCGTGCTGGGCATCCTGCTGGCCTCCGGCGCGGCCAACCGCTGGGTGCTCGGGCTGATGCTGGCCGGTGTCGGCGGATGTGTGGCGATCTGGAAGCTCGGGGTGCTGAGCAAGTACCAGATCGACCGCTTCGCCGCCTTCGCCAACCCGGCGCTCGACCCGTCCGGCGTCGGCTACAACACCGCGCAGGCCCGGATCGCGATCGGCTCCGGCGGGCTGACCGGCAAGGGCCTGTTCCACGGGACGCAGACCACCGGGCAGTTCGTGCCGGAGCAGCAGACCGACTTCGTGTTCACGGTGGCCGGCGAGGAGCTGGGCTTCCTCGGCGCGATGGCGATCATCGTGCTGCTCGGCGTGGTGCTGTGGCGGGCCTGCCGGATCGCCCGACACGCCACCGACCTGTACGGCACCATCGTGGCGGCCGGGGTGGTCGCCTGGTTCGCCTTCCAGGGCTTCGAGAACATAGGGATGTGCCTGGGCATCATGCCGGTGGCCGGCATCCCGCTGCCGTTCGTCTCCTACGGAGGCTCGTCGATGTTCTCGACCTGGGTGGCGATCGGGTTGCTGCAGGCGGTGCAGAGCCAGCGGCCGATAGCGGCCTGAGAAGGCCGGTGCGGCGGGGCCGGTCCGGGGTGTTCCCCCGGGCCGGCCCTTTCTGTCGTCCGGGGGCTACCAGCTGTCCCAGTGGGTGGGGGCTACCAGCTGTCCCAGTGGGTGATCCGGGCGGTGTCCACCCGCGGGCCGGGGCGGAAGTCGGTGCCCAGGGTGTGGGCGAGCGGGACCAGCGCGGTCTGGGCGACCGTCTCGTAGGGGATGCCGAGCAGCTCGGCGGCCTCGCGCTCGTAGTGCAGGTGCGGGGTGGTCCAGGCGGTGCCGAGGCCGCGGGAGCGGGCGGCGAGCATGAACTGCCAGACGGCCGGGAGGATCGAGCCCCAGGCGTTGGCCTGGCCGATGTGGCCAGCCAGTTCGTGCCGGCCCTCGATCCGGACGCACGGCACCACCAGGACCGGGACCTCGTGCAGGTGGTCGAAGAGGTGCTGGGCGCTCACCGCCAGCCGCAGCCGGCGGGCGGTGTCCTCGGTGGTGCGGTCCAGGCCGGTGCGGGCGACGCGGTCGCGGGGGTGGGTCAGGCCGAGCCGGTAGAGGCCGGCCAGGGCGGCCCGCCGGGCCGGGTCGGTGACCACCACGAAGTCCCAGCGCTGGCGGTTGCGGCCGGTGGGGGCCTGGGTGGCGAGGGCCAGGCACTCCTCGACCAGGGCCCGGTCGACCGGGCGGGTGAGGTCGAGGCGGCGGCGCACCGCCCGGGTGGTGGTGAGGAGCTGGTCGGCGGTCAGATCGAGCTGTGGCACGGCCGGTGGCCTCCGGGATCGGTGGGCCGGCCGCGGGGCGGGGCCTCAGTCGGCCGGCGGGACGTCGAGGAGCTTGCGGGTGAGGCGGACCAGCGTCGCGCGCTCGTCCGGGGAGAGGGCGGCGAAGGCGTGGTCCAGGACGGGCGCCATGGCGCGGTCGGCCTCGGCCAGGGCGGCGCTGCCGTCCGGGGTGAGGGTGACGGCGTAGGCGCGGCGGTCGCGGGGGTGGCGCTCGCGGCGGACCAGGCCGGCGCCCTCCAGGGCGTCGACGCAGCCGACCATGACGCTGCGGTCGATCCGCAGCTGCTCGCTCAGCTCCTGCTGGGAGCAGCTGCCGACGGCGGCGAGCATCTTGAGCACCAGGTGCTGGGGGACCGTCAGGGGGCCCCCGGAGAGCCGCTCGTCGATGGAGCGGGCGACCGCGGTGGTGGCCCGGCAGAGCGCGACGTCCGGGCGGTCCAGGGTGAGCGCGGCGAAGTAGCGCCGCCGCTCGCCGCCGTCGTCCGCCCGGCTGGGCGAGGCGAGGCGGGCGGGCCGGGGGGCGGTGGCCATCAGGGCTCCTTCGGTGGTGGACGGCCAGCATAACGCTCCCCGGAGATTGTTTGACGGTAGATGATTTCTGCCGATACGTTTCGGTGAGCATACGTGATTGAAGGTCAGATTGTTGGCCGGCAGACGGATTTGCCGGTGGACGGATGCGCCGGCGGAGGGGTCCGCCGACGGACGGACGGGGGTGGGCGATGACCGGGACCGGAGCCGAGGGGGAGCCGCGGGTGCGATGGTTCGACCCGGCGGACGAACGGCTCGGCTGGGACGGCGTCTGCGGCTTCGAGCGGGCCGGCGGGACGGTGCTGCCGCTGCGGATGCCGCAGGAGCGGATCGCCACCACGCTCAGCGAGGACTTCGGCCGGCTCGCCGCGCTCCCGGCGGGCGCCCGCTTCGCCGTGCGCACCGACGCGGCCCGGCTGCTCCTGGACGTGGACGCGGAGGCGGGCGGGGCGCCGCTGGACGTGCTCGCCGACGGCGTGCTCGTCCACCGCCGCCGCCCCGGGCCCGGCCGGGAACGGATCGACATCGCCCTGCCCGGCGTCCCGGCCGAGGTCGAGGTGTGGCTGCCGCACCTGTCCCGCACCCGCCTCGCCGCCGTCGGCCTGTCCGGCCACCGGCTGCTGGCACCGGTCCGGCGCGCCGGACCGCGCTGGGCCGCCTACGGCAGCTCGCTGACGCACGCGATGTTCCCGCACGGGCCCTCCGAGAGCTGGACCGCGCTGCTCGCGCGCCGCCGCGGCTGGCGGCTGCGCAACCTCGGGTTCGCCGGGCAGGCCTATCTGGACCCGTTGGTCGCCCGGGTCCTGCGGGACACCCCTGCCGAGCTGATCACCCTGGAGATCGGCACCAACGCCTATCTCAAGTCAGCCTTCACCGCGCGTAGTTGGGGTCCAGCGGTGGGCGGATTCGTCGAGACCGTCCGGGACGGGCACCCGGACACCCCGATCGCCGTGATCGCGGCCCTGCCGTCGGCGCCGCGCGAACACGTCCGCAACGCCGCCGGGTTGACGCTGGCCGACGTGCGCGAGCTGACCGGCGCGGCCGTGCGGGTGCTGCAACGGCTCGGCGACCGGCGGCTGCACCTGGTGGACGGCCGCGACGTACTGCCGCTCGCCGAGGCGGACGGGTTGTACGCCGACGGCCTGCACCCGACGCCGGCCGGCGAGCACCGGCTGGCCGGACTGGTCGAACCGTTCCTGCTGCCACTGCTCGGCGACTGACCTGGGCGCGGCGGTCGGGGACGCCGCTCGCCGCCGTCAGCCGGGCGGCAGCAGGAGGTCGGCGGCGGCGAACACCGCCCGGGTCTGGTGGGCGACCTGGGTCTCCACCGGCACCCAGCGGGCGCCCAGCCGCTGCAGGCCCTCCAGGCTCGCCGAGACGACCCCCCGGGCGCGCGCCCGGGCCGCGTCCGCCGCCGGGCCGCCGCAGTCCGCGAGCAGCCGCAGCAGCATCGAGGCGATCCGCAGCGGCACCCGCTCGGCCGCGATCCGCGCCGCGGTCACCCGGGACACCGACAGCGGCGCCGACGACCAGTGGGTGATCCAGTCGTCCACCACCGGCCGGCAGACCGCCAGATTGAACTCCACGGCGCGCAGCAGCGGGCCGTACGCCACCCCGGCGTGCGGCGGCACCAGCGGCAGCAGGGCGGTCAGCTCCGCGACCCGGCCGGCCAGCCGGTCGGCGCAGGCTCCGACGGCGGCGCGCACGTCCGGCGCCGGGCGGGCGTCGCCGACCGCGTCGATCGCCCACATCGGTGCCTCCAGCACCGCCGTGATGCCGCCGTACCGGCCCGCGTACGACCAGGTGGACAGCTCCGGGCGGTCCGGCAGCGGCTGCCGGCGCCGGCCCGGCGCCGGCATCACATAGGTGCCGGGGGCCGGGCTGTCCCAGCCGACCGCGTCGTAGGAGTCGACGTCCAGCGGGATGCCGCCGCGCGCCACCGAGCGGGCGAAGCGGTCGGCCAGGGCCGGCAGCGGCCGGGTGAGCTGCACGAACGCGCCGCCGAAGTCCACGCCGTGCAGCGAGCACTGGAGCACCGGGCGCAGGTCGTCGATCAGCCCGGTCAGCACCCGGCTCTCCGGCATCGGCGCCAGCGGGCCGTCCGGGTGCGGCAGCAGCTCCGGCTGCTCGTGGAAGGCCGGGCGGAAGAAGTGCTCGTAGTGCCGGGCCGCGGTCAGCGGGCCGTGCAGCCAGCCCTCGTTGAGCGCGGCGCCGTCCGGGTCCAGGCAGAGCAGGACGTGCCAGCCGACCCCCGGGCGCGGCGGAAGCTCCAGCACCCGCTCGGCCAGCCCGACGGCGGCGGCCAGGCCCACCGGCTCGTTCGGGTGCGGCCCGCCGACGGCCAGCACCGTGTGCTCGCCGCCGTCCACCGAGAGCAGCACCAGCGGGCGCCCCGCCCGGGAGCGGCCCACCTCGCGGACCCGGCAGCGCCCCGGGTGGCGGCGGGCCAGCCGGCGGGCCGCGGCGATCGCGCGCGCCACCGTCGGATAGGTCCCGGTGTCGAGGTGCGGGGCTTGGATCCGGCGCGTCCGCCGGCCCGTGTCGGTCATGGCTCTCCTGTCCTCGGGGGCGGGCGGGGCGGCACGGTCGGGCGCCCGGCGCGGGGTCGGGGGCCTCGGCCGGGAGCGCGGCGCGAGGTCGCACCGGGCCCTCCCGGCGCGGCCGGTGCGCGCGCGGCCAACTCCCTCGTCCCGGGGGCGCACAGGACCTTCCGGTGGAGCCTTGCCAGTACCGCACGTGCCCGCGGAACGTGTCAACAGTCGTCGGGCACCCGCGGTGGGGCCGCGGTGGGCCCGCGGTCGGACGCCGGTGGGGCCGCGTTCACGTGCCGGGATCCCCGGCCGGACCGGGCCCCGGGGCCGGACCACCGCCCTCGGCCGGGCCGGGGGCCACGGCGGTTCGGCTACTCTTGAGGGTCACCCCTCCCAGCCGTCGCCCCCGCGGAGTGCGCGGCGGTCCCGAACGTCGTAAGGGTTCCTAGTACTCATGACTGTCGAATCGGTCTTCCCACGCCTGGAGGCCCTCCTCCCGCACGTCCAGAAGCCGATCCAGTACGTCGGCGGCGAGCTGAACTCGACCGTCAAGGACTGGGACGCCTGCGACGTCCGCTGGGCGCTGATGTACCCCGACGCCTACGAGGTGGGCCTGCCCAACCAGGGCGTCATGATCCTCTACGAGGTGCTCAACGAGCAGGAGGGCGTCCTCGCCGAGCGCACCTACAGCGTCTGGCCGGACCTCGAGGCGCTGATGCGCGAGCACGGCGTCCCCCAGTTCACCGTGGACGCCCACCGGCCGGTGCGCGCCTTCGACGTGTTCGGGCTCTCCTTCTCCACCGAGCTCGGCTACACCAACATGCTGGCCGCGCTCGAACTGGCCGGCATCCCGCTGGCCGCCGCCGACCGGACCGACGAGGACCCGGTCGTGCTGGCCGGCGGCCACGCCGCGTTCAACCCCGAGCCGATCGCGGACTTCATCGACTGCGCGGTGATCGGTGACGGCGAGCAGGCCGTGCTCGACATCACCAAGATCGTCCGGCAGTGGAAGGCCGAGGGACGCCCGGGCGGGCGCGACGAGCTGCTGCTGCGGCTGGCCCGCACCGGCGGCGTGTACGTCCCGAAGTTCTACGACGTCGAGTACCTGGCCGACGGCCGGATCGGGCGCGTCGTGCCGAACGCCCCCGGCGTGCCGTGGCGGGTCTCCAAGCACACCGTGATGGACCTCGACGAGTGGCCCTACCCGAAGCAGCCGCTCGTCCCGCTCGCCGAGACCGTCCACGAGCGGATGTCCGTGGAGATCTTCCGCGGCTGCACCCGCGGCTGCCGCTTCTGCCAGGCCGGCATGATCACGCGCCCCGTGCGGGAGCGAAGCATCACCGGCATCGGCGACATGGTCGAGCGCGGGCTCAAGGCGACCGGCTTCGAGGAGGTCGGCCTGCTGTCGCTGTCCTCCGCGGACCACACCGAGATCGCCGATGTCGCCAAGGGCCTGGCCGACCGCTACGCCGAGGACAAGATCGGCCTGTCGCTGCCGTCCACCCGCGTCGACGCCTTCAACATCGACCTCGCCAACGAGCTCAGCCGCAACGGCCGCCGCTCCGGCCTCACCTTCGCCCCCGAGGGCGGCAGTGAGCGCATGCGCAAGGTGATCAACAAGATGGTGTCGGAGGAGGACCTCATCCGCACCGTCGCCACCGCCTACGGCAACGGCTGGCGCCAGGTGAAGCTGTACTTCATGTGCGGCCTGCCCACCGAGACCGACGAGGACGTGCTCCAGATCGGCGAGATGGCGAAGAACGTCATCCAGAAGGGCCGCGAGGTCACCGGCCAGAACGACATCCGCTGCACCGTCTCCATCGGCGGGTTCGTGCCCAAGCCGCACACCCCGTTCCAGTGGGCCCCGCAGCTGTCCGCCGAGGCCACCGACGCCCGGCTGGCCAAGCTGCGCGACTCGATCCGCGGCGACCGCAAGTACGGCAAGAACATCGGCTACCGCTACCACGACGGCAAGCCCGGCATCGTGGAGGGCCTGCTGTCCCGCGGCGACCGCCGGGTCGGCGCGATCATCCGCGCGGTCTACGAGGACGGCGGCCGCTTCGACGGCTGGCGCGAGCACTTCTCCTACGACCGCTGGATGGCGAGCGCGGAGAAGGGCCTGGCCGGCACCGGCGTCGACGTCGACTGGTACACCACCCGCGAGCGCGGTTACGAGGAGGTCCTGCCCTGGGACCACCTGGACAGCGGACTCGACAAGGACTGGCTCTGGGAGGACTGGCAGGACGCCCTGGAGGAGGTCGAGGTCGACGACTGCCGCTGGACCCCGTGCTTCGACTGCGGCGTCTGCCCGCAGATGGACACCCACATCCAGATCGGCCCCACCGGCAAGAAGCTGCTCCCGCTCACCGTGGTGAACAAGTGATCGACTTGTGACCGGTGCGTGATCACGAACGGGTGGGCGCGCCCCGCGAGTGCCCCGGCGGACCCGTCCGCCGGGGCACTCGCGCGTCCCGCGCCGCCTGCCCGGAGGGCCGCCGCGAGCAGGGGCGGGGCGAGGGGTGGGTCGGGGCGCGTACCCTTTGAGGTGACAGCGTCCGGACAGTGGCGGGAAAACGCCGCCGCTGTGGACGGGGACAACTGACGAAGGACTGAGCGACCTGGCACGCCGTACGCCCGACGGTCCGCCGCCCGCGCCGACGGTGCAGCGGATCCGTCTCCGCTACACCAAGCGCGGCCGGCTCCGCTTCACCAGCCACCGCGACTTCCAGCGCGCCTTCGAGCGCGCCCTGCGCCGGTCGGCGGTGCCGATGGCCTACTCGGCCGGCTTCACCCCGCACCCCAAGGTGTCCTACGCCAACGCCGCGCCGACCGGCGTGGCCAGCGAGGCGGAATACCTGGAGATCGGGCTCGCCGCCCCCCGCGACCCGGAGGAGCTGCGCGTCCAACTGGACGAGTCGCTGCCCGGGGGCCTCGACGTGATCGACGCGGTCGAGGTGCGCACGCCCAACTTCGTGGAGCGCCTGGAGGCCTCCGAATGGCAGGTCCGGCTCGACGGCGTCGAGCCGCAGGAGGCGGGCCGCGCGATCGCGCTGTTCCTCGCCGAGGAGCGGGTCGAGGTCGAACGCCTCACCAAGAACGGTGTCCGGGTCTTCGACGCGCGCGGCGCGGTGGCGGCTCTCGAACTCCTCCCGCCGCAGGTCGTCGACGGTGCGGACACGGCGGGTGAAGAGGCCCGCGATGTTCGGACCGGGCGTCCCTGTGCGATACTGCGCCTGGTAGTACGACACGCCACACCCGCCGTACGACCCGACGACGTGTTGTCCGGTCTCCGTGCGACGGCCGACCTGGCGCCGCCGGTCCCCGCAGAGGTGACCAGGCTGGCGCAGGGGCCGCTCGACGAGGGGACCGGCACGGTGACCGACCCGTTGGCGCTCGACCGCGCCGCGGCCCCGGCCGGCCCTGTGGCCACCGGCGAGCCGCGCGCAACCGCGTCCGCCTAGCGGGCGGAGGCCGGGTCCAGTTCCCCACTGGGCCCGCTGGTCCTCCAGGCCCCCGCGGCTCCCCAGGGGAGCGAGCGTCGTCGAAGCACAGGCCGGCCTCTTGCGGCCCGCCGACCCCGAGGGTCGGTGGGCCCGAGGACCCCGTCCGGGAGCCACCCGGGGTTGGGGAACGGCGCAGCTTGGGAAAACCTCAGAAGACTGGTCAGACCAGAAGACTTTCGACACCCCGCCGAGTGCGGGGCGCCGAGCGAGACTACGAGCCCCTGTGCGGCCTCGCGTCCGCGCGGCGGCACCGTGAAAGGGTCCGGCCCGAGCATCGTCGCGATGCCGGCCGGCCACCGGTGCCGTGCCGTGCCCGGATGCGGAGCCCGGGGGCCTGACGGGAGATCCACCCGCATGCTCGAGAACACCGATCCGCAGCAGTCTGCGGCAACGGAACAGAACGACACCGCCGCGTCCGGCGGCGAGAGCGCGTCCGCCGCGCCTCCGCGCCGGCGCCGCCGCGCGGTGTCCCGCCCGGCCGGTGCGCCGCAGGGCGCGGCCGCGGAGACCGCCGAGACGGTCATCGCCGCCGAGGAGCCGGTGCCGGCCGCCGCCGAGCCCGAGACCCCCGCCGCCGAGCCGGTCGCGGAGAAGCCGGTGCGCGCCCGCCGCACCCGCAAGCGCGCCGAGGCGCCCGCCGGTGCGCCCGAGGCCACCGCCATCGTGGTCACCGCGCCGGACGCCGACGGGACGCCGGCCGCCGCCGAGCCCGAGGCGCCGAAGAAGGCCGAGAAGGCCGACAAGACGGAGAAGGCCGACAAGACGGAGAAGGCGGAGAAGGCGGAGAAGCCCATGCGGGCCCGCCGGACCCGCAAGAAGGCCGAGGCCGCGCCGGTCGAGGAGCCGGTGCAGGCCGTCGCCGAGCCCGAGCCCGTCGTCGAGCCGGTCGCCGCCGAGCCGGTGGCCGTCGAGGCGCCCGTCGAGGAGGCCCCGGCCGCCCCCGCGCGCCGTACCCGCCGCCGTCGGGTGGTCGAGGCCGCCCCGGTGGTCGAGCCCGCGCCCGTCGTCGAGGAGCCCGAGGCCGAGGAGGCCCCGGCCGAGGAGCCGGTCGTCGAGACGCCCGCCGTCGAGCAGCCCGCGCCGGCCGCCGAGGCCGAGCCGCCGCACCGGGTGCGCCGCCGCGCCGTCCGTCCGTCCACCGCGATCTTCCAGGCGCCGGTCTTCCAGGAGCCCGCCCCCTACGTCGCCCCGTCCGCGCCGGCCGCCCCGCAGCCGGCCGCCGCCGAGGCGCCCGCCGCGCCGGTGGAGCGCGAGGAGCGCGAGGAGCGCGCGGAGGAGGACGAGTTCGAGTACAGCGGCGTCGGCCGCCGCCGCCGCGTCCGCACCTCGGTGCGGGTGCAGACCCCGGCGCGCTCGAAGTCCGCCAGGGGTGCCGCGAAGTCCGCCGCGGAGAAGCCGGTCGTCGAGAAGCCGGCCGTCGAGAAGCCCGTCGTCGACAAGCCGGCGGTCGAGGAGCCGCCCGCCGAGGCGCCCGCCGCCGTCGAGGCCCCCGTCACCGGCCCCGAGGCCGAGGACGAGTGGGAGGACGGCCGTCCCTCGCGCCGCCGTCGCCGGGGCGGCCGCCGCCGCCGTCGTGGCGAGGCCGAGGAGACCGAGGCCGAGGCGCCCGAGACGGAGCAGCCCACCGCCGAGGAGCCGGCCGACGAGGATGACGAGGACGACGACCTGGCCGCCGGCCTGTCCTCCTCGCGCCGCCGTCGCCGCCGTCGCCGTCGCAGCGGTGAGGCCGGCGCCGTCGAGACCGCCGAGACCACCGAGGACGGCGTCCGCACGGTGGTGAAGGTGCGAGAGCCGCGCCGCCGCTCCACCGAGCCCTCCTTCGACCCGGACGAGGTGCAGTCCATCAAGGGCTCCACCCGCCTGGAGGCCAAGAAGCAGCGCCGCCGCGAGGGCCGCGAGCTGGGCCGCCGCCGGGTGCCGATCATCACGGAGGCCGAGTTCCTGGCCCGCCGGGAGTCGGTCGAGCGCGTCATGGTGGTGCGCCAGAACGGGCAGCGGACCCAGATCGGCGTCCTGGAGGACGGCGTGCTCGTCGAGCACTACGTCAACAAGGAGCAGGCCACCTCGTACGTCGGCAACGTCTACCTGGGCAAGGTCCAGAACGTGCTGCCGTCCATGGAGGCCGCCTTCGTCGACATCGGCAAGGGCCGCAACGCGGTGCTGTACGCCGGCGAGGTCAACTTCGGCGCGCTCGGCGGCCACGGCGGCCCGCGCCGGATCGAGTCGGTGCTGAAGTCCGGCCAGTCCGTGCTGGTGCAGGTCTCCAAGGACCCGATCGGCCACAAGGGCGCCCGCCTGACCAGCCAGATCTCGCTGCCCGGCCGCTACCTGGTCTACGTGCCCGAGGGCTCGATGACCGGCATCTCCCGCAAGCTGCCGGAGAACGAGCGCGCCCGCCTGAAGCAGATCCTCAAGAAGATCGTCCCGGACGACGCGGGCGTCATCGTGCGCACCGCCGCCGAGGGCGCCTCCGAGGAGGAGCTGACCCGCGACGTCCAGCGGCTGCAGCAGCAGTGGGAGGACATCCAGAAGAAGGCCGCGTCGGGCAACGCCCCGGCGCTGCTCTACGGCGAGCCGGACATGACGGTCCGGGTCGTGCGCGACATCTTCAACGAGGACTTCACCAAGGTCATCGTCTCCGGCAACGAGGCGTGGAACACCATCCACGACTACGTCTCCAACGTGGCCCCGGACCTCGCCGAGCGGCTCCAGCGCTGGACCTCCGAGGTGGACGTGTTCGCCACCTACCGGATCGACGAGCAGCTGATGAAGGCGCTGGACCGCAAGGTCTGGCTGCCCAGCGGCGGTTCGCTGGTGATCGACCGCACCGAGGCGATGGTCGTCATCGACGTCAACACCGGGAAGTTCGTCGGCCAGGGCGGCAACCTGGAGGAGACGGTCACCCGGAACAACATCGAGGCGGCCGAGGAGATCGTGCGCCAGCTGCGGCTGCGCGACCTCGGCGGCATCATCGTGATCGACTTCATCGACATGGTCCTGGAGTCCAACCGCGACCTGGTGCTGCGCCGCCTGCTGGAGTGCCTGGGCCGGGACCGGACCAAGCACCAGGTGGCCGAGGTCACCTCGCTGGGCCTGGTGCAGATGACCCGCAAGCGGGTCGGCCAGGGGCTGCTGGAGTCCTTCTCCGAGCCCTGCGTGCACTGCAACGGCCGCGGTGTGATCGTCCACATGGAGCAGCCGAGCGCCCACGTGCACGCCGGTGGCGGCGCGGCCGCCGTCGAGGCGGGCACGGGTGGCGGCAAGCGCCGGCGCCGGGGCAAGGGCGGCGCGGCCCACGAGGAGCCGCAGGTCGTCGAGGCCGTGGAGGCCGTGGAGGCCGTCGAGCCGGCGGAGGTCGTCGAGACCGCCCCCGAGGCGCCGGTCCGCGAGGAGATCGAGGGCCAGCTGGCGATCGAGGTGCCGGGCGTCGAGGAGGCGCCGGCCGAGGTCGAGGTCGAGGCCGCGGTCGCCGAGGTCGTCGAGGCTCCGGCCGCCCCGGCTCCCGCCACCACGCCCGGTGGGCGGCCCCGCCGCCGGGCGGTGCGCAAGGCCACGGCCCCGGCCGGTGCGCCGGGCGAGGCGGAGATCGTGGTGCTGCAGGCCAAGGCCGAGGCGGCGCTGGAGTCGGCCCTCGCGGCCGCCGACGCCGCCGCGTCGGCCCCGGCCGAGCCGGTCGTCGCCGAGGCGGTGGCCGAGCCGGTCGTCGCGGAGGCCGTCGCCGAGGCCGAGGCCGTCAGCGAGCCGGCCGCCGAGGCCGCCGCCGAGCCGGCCGCGGCCGAGGAGCCCGCCGAGGAGGCCCCGGCGCCCAAGAAGCGGGCGGCCCGCAAGACCGCCGCGAAGAAGACCACCGCCGCCAAGAAGACGACGACGGCGGCGAAGAAGACCACCGCCCGCAAGACCGCCACCAAGCGGACGAGCGCGGCGGCCAAGAAGGCGGCGGCCGCCGAGGGTGATACGGCGGCCGAGTAGTGCCCGGTCCGGGGCGGACCCCCTCCGCCCCGGACCCGTACGGGCCGGTTTGCCCCCGCGGCGGCCGGTCCGTATTCTTGACCACTGGCGTGTCTACGCCATGCTTCCGAGCACATCACCTCCCGGGTCTCGCAAGAGTCCTGCGGGAGAGGTCCCCTGTGTCCGTACCCAGGTGGCTGGCATCGGGAGCTCCGACCGAGTTGGGAAAGTAGGTACCGCATGTACGCGATCGTTCGCGCAGGCGGCCGCCAGCACAAGGTCGCCGTCGGCGACGTGCTGGAGATCGACCGTATCGAGGCCAAGCCGGGTGACTCGGTGGAGCTCTCCACCATCCTGGTGGTCGACGGCGAGGCCGTCACCTCCGACCCGTGGGTGCTGGCCGGCGTCAAGGCCCACGCCGAGGTCGTCGACCAGACCAAGGGTGACAAGATCGTCATCCTGCGCTACAAGAACAAGACGGGCTACCGCCGTCGCCAGGGTCACCGCCAGCAGCACACCGCGGTGCGCATCACCAGCATCGACTCGGTCAAGTAAGGGGATAGCCAGATGGCACACAAGAAGGGCGCAAGCTCTACCCGCAACGGCCGTGACTCGAACGCCCAGCGCCTCGGCGTGAAGCGCTTCGGCGGCCAGGTCGTCTCCGCCGGCGAGATCATCGTCCGCCAGCGCGGCACCCACTTCCACCCGGGCGCCGGTGTCGGCCGCGGTGGCGACGACACCCTGTTCGCGCTGACCGCCGGTGCCGTGCAGTTCGGCACCCGCCGCGGCCGCAAGGTCGTCAACGTCGTGGCCGTCGAGGCCTGAGTCACCTGACTCACACTGAAGGGTGGGCCGGAATGATCCGGTCCACCCTTCGCGCTTTACCGCAGGCAGAACCACTTTCTTCGTATCGGAGGCACTTCCATGACCACCTTCGTGGACCGCGTCGAGCTCCACGTCGCCGCGGGCAGCGGGGGCCACGGCTGCGCCTCCGTGCACCGCGAGAAGTTCAAGCCGCTCGGCGGCCCGGACGGCGGCAACGGCGGTGAGGGCGGCAGCGTCATCCTCACCGTCGACGCGCAGGTCACCACCCTGCTGGAGTACCACCACTCGCCCAAGCGCAAGGCCACCAACGGCAAGCCCGGCGCGGGCGGCCACCGCACCGGCGCCGACGGCCAGGACCTCGTCCTCGCCGTGCCGGACGGCACCGTCGTCCTCGACCGGAACGGCAACGTGCTCGCCGACCTCGTCGGCCACGGCACCAGCTTCGTCGCCTCCCAGGGCGGCCGCGGCGGCCTCGGCAACGCCGCCCTCGCCTCCGCCCGCCGCAAGGCCCCCGGCTTCGCGCTGCTCGGCGAGCCCGGCGAGGCCCGCGACATCGTCATGGAGCTCAAGTCCGTCGCCGACGTCGCCCTCGTCGGCTACCCGAGCGCCGGCAAGTCCTCGCTGATCTCGGTGCTCTCCGCCGCCAAGCCGAAGATCGCCGACTACCCGTTCACCACCCTGATCCCCAACCTCGGGGTGGTCACCGCCGGCGACACCGTCTACACCATCGCCGACGTCCCCGGTCTCATCCCCGGCGCCAGCCAGGGCAGGGGCCTCGGCCTGGAGTTCCTGCGGCACGTCGAGCGCTGCTCCGTCCTCGTGCACGTCCTGGACTGCGCCACCCTGGAGCCCGGCCGCGACCCGCTGACCGACCTGGAGACCATCGAGGCCGAACTCGCCCAGTACGGCGGCCTCGAGGACCGCCCGCGGCTGGTCGCCCTCAACAAGGTCGACGTGCCGGACGGCCAGGACATCGCCGACCTCACCCGCGCCTCCCTGGAGGAGCGCGGCTACCGCGTCTTCGAGGTGTCCGCCGCCTCCCGCAAGGGCCTGCGCGAACTCAGCTTCGCCCTGGCCCAGATCGTCGCCGAGGCCCGCGCCGCCAAGCCGGTCGAGGAGTCCACCCGGATCGTGCTGCGCCCCGCAGCCGTCGACGACGCCGGCTTCACCATCACCGAGGAGGACGGCGCCTACCGCATCCGCGGCAGCAAGCCCGAGCGCTGGGTCCGGCAGACCGACTTCTCCAACGACGAGGCCGTCGGCTACCTCGCCGACCGGCTGGCCCGCCTTGGCGTCGAGGAGAAGCTGTGGAAGGTCGGCGCACACGAGGGTGACACCGTCATCATCGGCCCCGACGAGAACGCCGTCGTCTTCGACTGGGAGCCGACCATGGCCGCCGGCGCCGAGATGCTCGGCCGCCGCGGCGAGGACCACCGCTTCGAGTCCCCGCGCCCGGCCGTCGACCGCCGCCGCGAGAAGCAGAAGGGCCGGGACGCCGCCGAGGCCGAGTACCTCGCCTTCGAGGCGCTCTCCAGCGGCCGCCAGGCCGCCGTCGAGGGCGACGACGAGGACTGACCGGCCCCGTGCCACCGGGCGGGCCCCCGCCATCCGTTCCAACGGGTGGCGGGGGCCCGCGCGTTGACGCGCCGTCCGGTGTCCGACGGCCGCCGCGGGCGCCGCCGGGCCGCCGTCCGGCCGTTGGAACGCGGTGCGGCCCGGCCGTGCCGATCGCGTAGATTGCGGGGGGAAACGGCCGGGCCGGGGCCCGCCGCCAGCGCACCCACCGGAAGGGCGAAGCCGAGATGAGCGAGGACGAACTGCGGTCGGAGGTGCTGACCGCGCGGCGCATCGTCGTCAAGGTCGGCTCCTCCTCACTCACCACGGCCGCCGGTGGCATCGACGCCGACCGGGTCGACGCGCTCGTCGACGCCCTCGCCAAGGTCCGCACCCGCCCCGACGCCCCCGAGATCGTGCTCGTCTCCTCCGGCGCCATCGCCGCCGGCCTCTCCCCGCTCGGCCTGGAGAAGCGGCCCAAGGACCTCGCCCGCCAGCAGGCCGCCGCCAGCGTCGGCCAGGGACTGCTGATCGCCCGGTACACCGCCTCCTTCGCCCGCTACGGCCTGCGCGTCGGCCAGGTCCTGCTCACCGCCGAGGACGCCAGCCGCCGCGCCCACTACCGCAACGCCTACCGCACCCTCGACCAGCTGCTCGCGATGGGCGCCATGCCGATCGTCAACGAGAACGACACCGTCGCCACCGCCGAAATCAAGTTCGGCGACAACGACCGGCTGGCCGCCCTCGCCGCCCACCTCGTCCGCGCCGACCTGCTCGTCCTGCTCTCCGACGTCGACGGCCTCTACGACGGCGACCCCTCCCGCCCCGGCACCAGCCGGATCGCCCGGGTCGCCGGACCGCACGACCTCGACGGCATCGAGATCGGCAGCGCCGGCAAGGCCGGCGTCGGCACCGGCGGCATGGTCACCAAGGTCGAGGCCGCCCGGATCGCCACCGGCGCCGGCATCCCCGTCGTCCTCACCGCCGCCAGCCACGCCGCCGACGCGCTCGCCGGCCGCCCCACCGGCACCCTGTTCCTGCGCACCGGCAGCCGCTCCTCCGACCGGATGCTCTGGCTCGCCCACGCCAGCAGCCCGCGCGGCTCCCTGCACCTGGACGCCGGAGCCGTCACGGCCGTCGTCTCCGGCGGCGCCTCGTTGCTCCCCGCAGGGGTCACCCGGGTGGACGGCGAGTTCACCGCGGGTGATCCGGTGGACCTTCTTGCCGAAAACGGCCACATCGTGGCGCGCGGACTGGTCAACTTTGATGCGAGGGAGTTGCCCCGCCTGCTCGGCCGGTCCACCCGGGACCTGGCCCAGGAGTTCGGCGCCGCCTACGAGCGGGAGGTCGTCCACCGCGACGACCTGGTCGTCCTGCGCGGCTGACCCGCCGTCGGACCGCCGGAAGCGCGGGCGGCTCCGCACGGGGAGCACGCCCGGCCACGGGCGAGCAGGGGCGCGGTCGTACGCGCGCCGGCCGGGGCCGGCGGGTACGACGACACGACATCGCCGAACAGGAGGCCGCCGGTGGAACGCAGGCGCGAGGCAGCGCTGACCGGAGGGACCGCGGGCCGACGGCTGACCAGCATCGACGGCGGCGCGGACGACGGAGCCACCGGGCCGGCCGGTGCGCCGCCGCAGGGACCCGGCACGGTGCACCGGCTCCGGACCGAACGGCGCCCCGCCGCCGAACCGCCCGGCGCGCCCGAGCAGGCCCGGCTCTGGCACGTGGTGCTCAGCGTCGCCGGGCCGGTCACCCCGCTGACCGAACTGCGGGCCGGGCTGGAGCGGCTGGCCTACGACCACTCGTTCTTCCTGACCGCCCGCTACGCCGCTGACCACGCCGAGATCCGCTACTGGGAGCAGGCCCGCGACCTGCACGACGCGGCGGCGATCGCGCTGCGGCTGTGGGGCGAGCACAAGGTGACGGCGAAGCTGCCGCCGTGGGAGATCGTCGGCCTGGAGGTGGTGGACCGGGCGACGTACCACAAGCGCGTCGCCGAGGGCTTCGCCGGTCCGCCCCCGCAGCTGGGCGGGGTCTACCCCTACTGACGGCGGGGGCGCGCGGGGCCGGGGCGGGGGAGCGGTGCAAGCCCGTCTCACCGGGCGAAACGGGCGGGGGAGGGCCGGGGCCCTCCACTACCCTGGGCGCATGAGCAGCGACCTCGCCACCGCCGACAGCCCCGTCCTCGCCGTAGCGCGCCGAGCCCGGGAGGCCGCCGCCGCGCTCGCCCCGCTGCCGCGCGGCGCGAAGGACGCGGCGCTGCGCGCGGTCGCCGACGCGCTGGTCGCCCGCGCCGCCGAGATCACCGCCGCCAACACCGAGGACGTCGAGCGCGCCCGCGCGGCCGGCACCGCCGAGTCGGTGATCGACCGGCTCACCCTCACCGAGGAGCGGATCGCCGCGATCGCCGCCGACGTCCGCGACGTGGCCGGCCTGCCCGACCCGGTCGGCGAGGTCGTGCGCGGCTACACCCTGCCCAACGGCCTGGACGTGCGGCAGGTGCGGGTCCCGCTCGGCGTCGTCGGCATCATCTACGAGGCCCGGCCCAACGTCACCGCCGACGCCGCCGCGCTCTGCCTGAAGTCCGGCAACGCCGTGCTGCTGCGCGGCTCCGCCTCCGCCTACCGCTCCAACGCCGCGCTGGTGGCCGTGGTGCGCGACGCCGTCGCCGCCGCCGGGCTGCCGGCCGACGCGGTCCAGCTCGTCCCGGGCGAGAGCCGGGACTCCGTCCAGGAGCTGATGCGCGCCCGCGGCCTGGTCGACGTGCTCATCCCGCGCGGCGGCGCCTCGCTGATCCGCACCGTCGTCGAGGGCTCCACCGTGCCCGTCATCGAGACCGGCACCGGCAACTGCCACGTCTACGTGGACGCCGAGACCGACCTCGCGATGGCGGTGGGCATCCTGCTCAACTCCAAGGCCCAGCGGGTCAGCGTCTGCAACGCGGCCGAGACCCTGCTCGTCCACCAGGACGTCGCCGACGCCTTCCTGCCGCTCGCGCTCGCCGCGCTCGCCGAGGCCGGGGTCACCGTGCACGGCGACGAGGCGGTGCTCAAGGCCGCCGAGGGCTCCGCCGCCACCGTGCTGCCCGCCACCGAGGAGGACTGGGCGGCCGAGTACCTGTCGTACGACATCGCGGCCGCCGTCGTCCCCTCGCTGGACGCCGCCGTCGCCCACATCCGCCGCTGGACCTCCGGCCACACCGAGGCCATCGTCACCACCTCGCAGGCCGCCGCCCGCCGCTTCACCCAGCTCGTCGACTCGACCACGGTGGCCGTCAACGCCTCGACCCGGTTCACCGACGGCGGTGAGTTCGGCTTCGGCGCCGAGATCGGCATCTCCACCCAGAAGCTGCACGCCCGCGGCCCGATGGGACTGCCCGAGCTGACCAGCACCAAGTACATCGTCACTGGTGACGGCCACGTCCGCGGCGAGGCGACGCCGACCGTCGGCGGCGCCGTCGACGCCGGCTGAACCCGGCCGGACCGGCCGCCGCCGGCCCGCCGTCACACGAGTGACGGACCAACTGCCCCGAGGCCCAGACAAATCGCCCGCCCGGTAATACGCTGAATCCGTGGCTGACGATGTGGGGGGCTTGCCGTACCCCGACGGTGCCGACCACGGTGGTGCGGACGACGAGTTCGCCACCGTGGTCTTCGACGAGGCCTTCGTGCGGTCCGCCGCCGTGCACGAGCCGACGGCCAAGGAGCGGCAGCTCGCCGCCGCCGAGGCCCGGTTCGAGCCGGACACGGCCGGGCCGGGCTGGGGCTACGACGCCCCGGCCGGGGACGGGCTGCCGCTGGAGCTGCGCCCGTACCCGAGCCGGCTCGACGACGACCACCACTATCCCGATCCGTGGACCGGCCCGGGCCGGACCACCGGACGCCGCTCGCGGCGCCGGCGCCCGGGCGGTTTCGACCCGATCGGCGCCGACCGCGGCCGGTACGTCGCCCAGCAGCGCTGGCACCGGCCGGTGGCCTGGGTGCTCGCCGTGATCATGGGCGTGAGCCTGGTCGCGGTGGCGGTCGCGGCGATCTACCAGGGCGCGGGCGGGGCCGGCGGCGCGCCGCGCAGACCCGAGTCCGGCAGCAGCAGTCCCGGGATCGACCCGCTGCCGGCGCCGGTCGAGCCGTCGCTCGTGGTCACCGCGCCGACGGGCTGACCGGCGGCGGTCGGGCGGTCCGGCGGTCCGGGGCGGGCCGACCGGCCTCGGCGGGGCGGCGGGGTGACGCGACGGCGCGCCCCCGGGGCGGCCGTGACCGGTCACGGAGGGGTTGCGGTGAACTGCGGCAGGACCCTCGTGGCGGGGCGCGGATGCGCCTTACCCTGGTCTCATGGGTGACCCGCGCGAACCCCCGGAGGGTGCGCCCGAGGGTGGTTCCGGAAACGATGACGAGTACCGGTCCGTCGTCTTCGACGAATCGTTCGTCCGGGCTGCCCGGATCCAGGAGTTGTCGGCGCGCGAGCGGCTGTCCGGCGCGTTCGGCCGGCCCACCCGGCCGAAGGTCCGGCTGGGGCCGCTCGGCACCGTGCCCCGGCAGGCGCTGGCGCTGCTGCTGGTGATCCTGCTGGCGTTCGGGGCCGCCGTGTACTTCGGCGTCAGCTCGCCGGTCCGGCCCACCGCCCGCCCCCAGGGCAGCCAGCTGACCGTGAGCCTGGTGGCGCTCAGTCCGGCCTCGACGGTCCACGCGGTCGCCGACCCGGCCAACCCGTTCGCCGGCCTGCCGCCCGGCTACAGCGACGGCGCGGTCGGACTGGGGACGCCGACCGGGGCGGCCAGCGGGCACTTCTCCCGGGTCGAGGTGACCAAGGCGCTGGACACCGTGCAGCGCTACCTGGTGGCGTCCTCGCTGTCGCCCGCCGTGCTGGTGCAGGGGGCGACCGCGGAGGTGCGGGCCTTCGTCACCCCCGGTGAGCAGGCCGAGTTCGACGCGAGCGTGGTCCAGCCGGTCGACGACCGGCACCACGCGCTGACCGGCTGGCTGGTCCGCTTCGACCCGGCGCAGGTCTCGCTGGCCGCGGACACCGTCAAGGTGGCCGGCGCGATGCGGATCGACGAGTCGGACAGCAGCACGCTGCGGATCACCACCGACCACACCTTCGTCTACGCGCTGAAACCGGCCGGGGCGCAGAGCGGGGCGCCGGTGACCCTGGAGACCGTGCGGCGGCAGCTGACCTTCGAGTTCGACCGGGTCGACCTGGCGGCGGCGCAACTGCGGCTGGTGGACTCGGTGCTGCAGGCCGGGCCGGTGCCCTGCGACGGCTCGCTGGCGGGGGTGGTGCAGCCGGTGCTGGCGGGCACGGACGCCACGGCGCCGCCGGCCGGGCCGCAGGCGGTGGATCCGGGGAACCACGCGAACCCGGCCTGGCAGGTGTGCGGGGTGCTGGCGGGCGGCTGAGGCCGGTGGTTCGAGGCCGGCGGCGGGGCGGCAGGGGGTGCGCCGACGGCTCCCGGCCGGGTGGCCGGGAGCCGTCGAAACGTTCCTGCGGGCGGGGCCTCAGCCGTTCTCGCCGGAGCCGCCGTCCTTGCCACTGCTGTGGGCCCCGTTGCCGTTGGAGCTGCCGTTGCCGCGCCCGGCGCCGGTGAAGGTGTCGCGGAGCTTGCCGCCGACCGAGGCCGCGCCGCCCGCGACGTCGCGGATGAGCCCCATCAGCGGGTCCTTGCTCTCCTTCACCGAGGTCGTGTAGTGCTCGGCGGCGGCCCGCCACTGCTCACCGACCGAGGTGTCCGGGTCGTCGGTGCGCCGCGGGTAGGCGCCGGCCAGGATGGAGCGGTACTCCTCGCTCTCGGCCCACTTCTTCAGCTGGGCGACCCGGACCACCGCGAACGGGTGGCTCTGCGGCAGCACCTGCAGCAGCTTGAGCACGCCGTCGCGCAGGTCGCCGGCCTTCTCGTACTCCGCGGCCTGCTCCAGGAAGGCGTCCACGTTCATCTCGGCCAGGTTGTGGCCGCCGGCCAGCTTCATCAGCGCCCGCATCGAGGCCTGCAGGTCCTGCCCGGCCAGCAGGCCGGCCCGGTCGCTGGAGAGCTCGGCCTTGCGGAACCACTCCTTGAGCGCGGTGACGATCGCCATGATCGCCAGGTTGCCGAGCGGCACCCAGGCGATCCGGGTGGCGATGTTGGTGAGGACCATCAGCATCGTCCGGTAGACGGCGTGCCCGGACATCGCGTGGCCGACCTCGTGGCCGATCACCGAGCGGAGCTCCTCCTCGTCCAGCAGCTCCACCAGGCCGCTGGTCACCACGATCACCGGCGTGTCGATGCCGATGCAGAACGCGTTGACCGTCGGGTCCTGGGTGACGTAGAGGTCCGGCACCTGGTCGAGGTCGAGCACGTAGGCGGCGTCGCGGACCATGTCGTGCAGCTCCGGGAACTGCCGCTCGGAGGTCTTCACGGCGGTGGCCAGGAACATCAGCCGGATCGAGCGCTCGGAGACGAGGCCGGCGAGCCGCTTCAGCACGTCGTCGAAGCCGGTCAGCTTGCGCAGCGCGACGAGCGCCGAACGGTCCGCCGGGTGCTCCCAGGCGCGGGTGGAGATCTCGGCGAAGCGCTGACGGCGCCGGCTCGGGGTCTTCTCGGTCGTGTCGGTCATGTGTGGGTACCTCCCTGTCGACGGCGGCCCCGGTCCCCGGCCGGCCCCCGCTGGTCTTCGCCTGCAACGACTGTTCGGACAACGTCCGCGGTTGCGCACTCGTCCCCGGCGGCGTGCCCCGAGTGGTACGAGAGCCGTCCGGGGCGGCGCGGGCGGCGCCCGCGGGGGCGGTGGGGGCCGCCGGTGTGAGGGCGGTTTACCCTGAATGCCCGGGAGAGCCGGGCCACCTCAGGCCGCGGCACCGAGCAGTCCGAGGAGCCCGCAGATGTCCACCGCCGCCCTTGCCAGCCTGGCCGCCCCGATCTCCTCGGAGAACGGCCCCGGGCTCTTCCTGCGGATCATCGTGATCGCCTCGTTCGTCGGCGTGGGCCTGCTCGCGTGGATCCTGCTGCGGGCCGGCCGCAACAACTGACCCCGGCCCGGCGGCCCGGCGCTGCCGCAGCCCGGGGCCGGGCGTTCCCGGGCCCCGGCTCACGGCGGTCCGGCCGCGGTGGGCCGCCGAGCGGTTGCCGTGTAACCCCCCGTACGATGACGGGTGGGCCCTCACCGGCCCGTGCGAACCCCCCTGCCCGCCATCCGAGTCGAGAAGGTCCCGCCGACCATGAGCACTGCCGCCGCACTCCCCGTCCTGAACCTCCTCGCGAACGAGGGCGAGGGGGGCAACCACGACAGCCTCAACCCGTACCTGACGGGTGGCGCCGCGCTGTTCGTCCTGCTGGTGCTGCTCTTCGTGACCACCCGCTTCAACCGGGACCGCTGACCCGGCCGACGGTGGCCCGGGGTGCGGCACCGCCCCCCGGGACGCCCGTCACCCGGCCGTTCCCGCACCGCAACGCGCGTCGCGTAAGGTGTGGCGCCATGGGAGAGCAGACCGGGAACCCCGGTGTACCGGCGCCGGAGAAGCGCCGTCTCGGCGTGATGGGCGGTACCTTCGACCCGATCCACCACGGGCACCTGGTCGCCGCCAGTGAGGTCGCCAGCGCGTTCCACCTGGACGAGGTGATCTTCGTCCCCACCGGGCAGCCGTGGCAGAAGACCGACCGGCAGGTCAGCGCGGCCGAGGACCGGTACCTGATGACGGTCATCGCCACCGCGGAGAACCCGCAGTTCTCGGTCAGCCGCATCGACATCGACCGCGAGGGCCCGACGTACACCGTCGACACCCTGCGCGACCTGCACGCGCTGCACCCGGACGCCGACCTCTTCTTCATCACCGGCGCCGACGCGCTGGCCCAGATCCTCTCCTGGCGGGACTCCGACGAGCTCTTCTCGCTCGCCCACTTCATCGGGTGCACCCGGCCGGGGCACACTCTGTCGGACGCCGGGCTTCCGGTGGGCGGGGTCTCCCTGGTGGAGGTCCCGGCGCTGGCCATCTCCTCCACGGACTGCCGCAACCGGGTCGCCAAGGGCGAGCCGGTCTGGTACCTCGTCCCGGACGGCGTGGTCCGCTACATCGACAAGCGGGCGCTGTACGCGCCGCACCGGACCTGATCCCGGAGGGGCCGACCGACGGATGAGCGAGCGCAGGGGACCTCAGGGGCAGCAGCCCGGACAGCCGGACGACTGGTCGACCGGGCAGTACCAGCAGTACCAGCCCTACCAGCAGCAGGACGGCTACGAGCAGCAGCCCGGGCAGCCGGGCCAGTACGAACAGCCGGGCCAGTACGAGCAGTACGACCACTACGGCCGGCCGGTGCAGTCCGCACCCCACGGCCAGGGGCAGTACGGCTACCAGGACCAGTACCAGCAGCAGGGTTACCAGACCCCGTACGAGCCCTCCTACGAGCCCCTGTACGAGCAGCCGGGCCAGTACGGGCAGCAGGTGCCGCAGGGGTACCAGCAGCAGGGCGGCTACGGCTACCAGGACCAGTACCAGCAGGGGCAGCAGGGCTACCAGCAGCCGCAGCCGTACGAGCAGCCGCAGGCGTACGCGACAGCGCCGATGCCGGCCGTCGTCGAGCCGGAGCCGGCGGCGGAGCCCGCCGCGCCCACACCCACGCCCGCGCCCGCCGCCGCGCCGCCGCGCCCCCGGGTGCCGCGCCC
>NZ_JBHVGL010000030.1:0-12425 GCF_042800875.1 Kitasatospora sp. NPDC057595
AACCCCAGAGAATCTGAGGCCGGGGATGTCAACATATCTGGCGTTGACTTTTGGCACGCTGTTGAGTTCTCAAGGAACGGACGCTTCCTTCAGGCGGCTTTCACACCGGCCCTCCGGGCGCTTCGTTCTTTCGTGTTTCCAGCTTACCAGACGTTTTCCGCTCCGTTTTCCGGAGTTTCATTCATCCGATTCCCACTGGGGGGATTTCCTTCAACTTCGCTCCGAAGCCTATCAAAGCTTTCGGTGTGCTCAGTTCCGGGATTTACCTTGTCGGAGAGGGTGCGCATTCGATGAAGCACACTCGCCTCGACTCGGCGGTGTCGTAGACATTAACGCCCGAGCCTGGCTGTTGTCCAGCCGGTCCAACCGTTCAAACCTACTAGCCCACCCCAACCACGTCAATGGTTTTGCTGGGTTGCGAGAACAGTAGCAGCTCAGGGGCCTGTTGATCACATCGCTCAGGCCGCGACCGGCTGCAGGTCCGCCCGATCGGCCGCGTCCAGGTCGCCGGTTTCTCCGGCCGCGGCGGCCTTTCGGCCCAACACCAGCGCATAGAACAGGAACGCCACCTCGGCGAGCACGCCGATGGTGATCCGGGCCCAGGTCGGCAGGCCGGACGGGGTCACGAACGCCTCCAGGACGCCCGACACCGCCAGCACCGTGGCCAGGCCGATGGCCATGCCGATGATCGAGCGGCCCTGTTCGGCGAGTGCGGTGGCGCGGGTGCGCGGGCCGGGGTCGACGATCGTCCAGCCGAGGCGCAGCCCCAGGCCGCCGGCCACGAAGACGGCGGTCAGCTCCAGCAGGCCGTGCGGGATGAGCAGGCCGAGGAAGGTGTCGAGCCGGCCGGCGGAGGCCATCAGCCCTACGCCGAGGCCGAGGTTGAGGACGTTGCTCAGCAGCACCCACAGCACCGGGAGGCCGAGCACCACGCCGTACAGCAGGCACTGCACGGCGATCCAGGCGTTGTTCGTCCAGACCTGGGCGGCGAAGGAGCTCGCCGGGCGGTCGGAGTAGTAGGTCTCGTACGCGCCGCCGGGCCTGGTCATCTCCCGCAGCTCGGCCGGCGCGGCCAGGCTGTTGCGGACCTCGGGGTGGCCGGCCACCCACCAGGCGACCAGCGCGGTGGCGAGCAGGGAGATCACTGCGACCGGGATCCACCAGCGGCGCGAACGGTAGAGGGCGGCCGGGAAGCTCACCGTGTAGTAGCGCGCGACGTCCCGCCAGCCGCTGGTCCGGCTGCCGGTGACCGCGTCGCGGGCCCGCGAGACCAGGCTGGTCAGCCGGCCTTCCAGGGTCGGGTCTGGCGCGGCGGCCTGGACCTTGGCCAGGTGCCCGGTGACGCGCTGGTAGAGGGCGACGAGTTCGTCGGCCTCCTCACCGGTCGGGCGTCGCTTCCTGGCGAGGGCGTCCAGCCGGGCCCACTCCCCCTGGTGGGTGGCGACGAAGACGTCCAGGTCCATGCGGCGGCTCCATGGTCGGCGCGGGGCGCGCGGTCGGGCGGTGCGGACAGGTGGGCCCAGCATGCCAGGGCCGGACGGCGTGGCGACCGTCGGGACCTCCCTTCCCGGCGGGCTCCGCGGCCCCGTATGTTGACGGCAGCAGATCTCGGGATCGTGGGGGCCGATCCGCCGGATTCCCCGCCCACGGACCGCGTACCACCGACGGGAACGGACGGGTGTCTTGAGCGACCTGGTGACGGGCGAGGCCGTCGTCCTCGGCCTGCGCGCGGCGAAGCTTCCGAGCCGGGGGCTGGCGATCGTCCTCGACCTCACCGTGCAGATCGCGGGGCTGGTGGCGACCACCCTGCTGCTGAGCCTGATCCTGGTCGACCTGGACGGTGCGGCGGTCGCCGCCGTGACGATCGGACTGACCGTCTTCTTCCTGGTCGCGCTGCCCGTCATGATCGAGACCCTGACCCGGGGACGCTCGCTGGGCAAGGCCGCGCTGGGGCTCCGGGTGGTGCGCAGCGACGGCGGGCCGGTGCGGTTCCGGCACTCGCTGGTGCGCGGGCTGGTCGGCTTCCTGGAGATCATCGTGCTGTTCGGGGTCCCGGCGGTGGTCTGCTCGGTGGTGTCCTCGGAGGGCAAGCGGCTGGGCGACGTCTTCGCGGGGACGCTGGTGGTCCGCGAGCGGGTGCCCGGCGGGAGCGGCTCGGCGATCGCGCTGCCGCCGGTGAACCCGCAGCTGCTGCAGGCGATCGGCGGCGAGCTGGTCGCGCTGGACTTCTCCGCCGTGCCGGAGCCGCTCTGGCTGGCCATCCGGCAGTTCCTCGGGCGGATCGGCCAGCTGGACCAGGTCGTCGCCCACCAGATGTCCGCCCGGCTCGCGGACGACCTGGCGGCCCGTACCGGCCACCCGGTGCCGTACGGGGTGCACCCGGCGGCGTACCTGGGGGCGGTGCTGACCGAGCGCCAGCGGCGCGAGTGGAGCCGGGCGCAGGGGTACGCGGCCCAGCAGGCCCAGGCCGAGGCGCAGGCCCAGCGGCAGGCGCACGCCCAGGCCCACGCCCATCAGCAGGCCTGGGCGCCGAGCCAGCCGACCCCGCCGGCTCCGCCGACCCCGCCGGGTGCCCCGGCGGCTCCCCTGTCCGCTCCCCCGGCCGCACCGGCGCCGCCCGCACCGCTGGCGCCCCCGGCCTCCGGCGGCGGCTTCGCCCCGCCCGCCTGACCCGGTAGGCACCCGCCCCGTCAGCGCCCGACGCGTCAGCCGCCCGCGCCCTCGCCGTCACCGAACTCCGCCGGCCACGGGTTGGGCGGCGACTCCAGCTCCTCCAGCTCGACCCCGCCCGCCGCCAGCACCACGTCCCCGGCCAGGTGCACCACCTGCTGCTCGCCCGTCTCCAGGTCCGCCACCTGGTACCGCTCGACGACCAGCGGCCCCGAGTCCGTCGCATGCGTCTCGACGCCCTCCAGCAGCCAGCCCTGGTCGAAGGTGCGCGGCGCCAGCACCGGCTCGGTGAACGCGACCAGCCGCACCCGCGCGCTCGCCCCCTCCCGCAGCCGCAGCAGCCGCGCGGTGGCGACCAGGAACCCGGGCGAGCGCCCGGTGAAGCCGTGGGCCCGGTCGTGCCCCTCCACCGCCTGCTCGCCGGCCGGGTCGGCCACGTCGGCCCGCACCCAGGCGACCCCGTCGACGGCGCCGCCGCGGACCTGCCAGCCGCCGGCCCGCAGCTCCATCCGCAGCGGCCGGGCGCGCGAGTCCAGGGTGAGGTCCACCGTGCCGAGGACGCGGCCGTCCGGCGCGTACGTCTTGGAGACGTACCGCCAGCCGGCCGGGCCGGGCGCGCAGCTGAACCGCTCCTCGCCGAGCAGGACGTGGTCATGGGTGTCGTGGAGCGAGTACCGGCCGTTGGGCATGCCCGAAAGCCTACGTCCGGGATCTTTCGCGACCGGCATGCAACCTCCCCCCGACGGGCCGCATCAGGGAGGTGGGCGCTGCGAACCGAGGCATCGCCGGAAGGGAAGTCCCATCGATGCCGAAGCAGACCCGAGACGCCGAGTTCACGGAGTACGCCTCCGCGCGGACCCCGTGGCTGCGCAAGGTGGCCTATCTGCTGTGCGGTGACTGGCACCGCGCGGACGACCTCGTCCAGGAGACGGTCACCAAGCTCTACGTGCGCTGGGGCCGCATGTCCAAAGTGGAGAACATCGACGGCTACGTGCGGACGGTCCTCGTCAACACGTTCCTCGCCGAGCAGCGCTCGCCGTGGGGCCGGTGGTCGGCGCGCCGCCGGGAGGACACCCTCCCGGAGCGGGCGGTGTCCGGCCCGGACCTGGACGTCTCGGTCGACCTCCGTACCGCGCTGACCGCCCTGCCGCCCCGTCAACGGGCGGCGGTGGTCCTGCGCTACTACTGCGACCTCACCGTCGAGCAGACCGCCGCCGCGATGGCGTGCTCCACCGGCAACGTCAAGAGCCAGACCTCCCGGGGCCTCGACGCGCTGCGTCGGCACCTCGACCGCGAGACCGCCGCAGCGGCGGCCGGTCCCTCCGAAAGGATCGCACCGTGAACGACCCGTACGACGGTTCCTCCCCGCTCAGCGCGACCGAGCAACGGCTGGTCTTCGAACTCACCGCGCTGGCCGACGCCCCGGCGCCGACGGCCACGCCCGACACCGCCTGGTCCGTCCGGACCGGCCGTTCCCGGCTGATGCGCCGGCGCCTGGCCGTGCTCGGCGCGGTGACGGCGGTGGCGGTCGGCGCCGCCACCCTGAGCACCGCCTGGCCGGACGGCCGCTCGGGCTCCACCATGGCGGCGGCCTCCGCCTCCACCGGCACCTCCGGCCCCCCGCTCGGCCCGGACACCGGCCACGACCCGCTCGTGGTGCAGGGCGCCTTCGGCCGGCTGCCCGCCGGTTTCGACACCGTCGTCTACAACAAGGGCTTCAGCGGGCAGCCGGGGATGTCGCAGGCCAAGGTCATCGGCCCGAAGCAGACGAACGCCACCGCCGACTTCAACCGCCAGCTGCTCTTCCTGACCGTCTACGCGCCCGGGGTGGAGCCCGCGCTCGACTCCGGCGGTGCCGGGCCCCGGTACCGGGTGGACGCCGCCCCGGTGAACGGCAGGCCGGCGTACTGGGTCGGCATCGCACCGGACAACCCGGCCGGCGCGGGCCTGGACCGGACGCTGCGCTTCCAGACCGCCGACGGCCGCTGGGCCGAGCTGCACGCCTCGTACATGAGCGACGCGGACCAGGTCGCGGACGTGGTGGTGCAGGTCGCCGCCGGGGTTCACACCGAGCCGCGGGCGGTGGCCATGCCGTTCACGGTCAACGACCTGCCCGCCGGCCTGACCCCGGCGGGAGCGAGCTTGGACTACGGTCCGGAGACCGCCGTCAACCACGCCTGGGAGGCGTCCGTCAGCTTCAGCTTGGGCGACAAGTCGATCTCCCTGACGGCCGTGCCCGACACCGTCCCGACGCCTACCCCGACCAACCCGTTCGGCTTCCCCGTCCAGGAACCGCCGCACAGCTGCCGGGTCTCCCAGGGGGTCAAGCTCTGCGTCTCGGCGATGGACGGGGAGGCGCCGTTCGCCTCGATCGGCGGCTTCGCCGGCCTGCTCGACCGGGTCACCTCGCTCGGCACCGACGAGAACGCCTGGACCACGGAGGTCTTCCACTGAACCCGCTCCGCGCACGCCGGTGGCCGGCACTCCCCTCGGGTAGTGCCGGCCACCGGCGTGCGTCGGCACGGGGCCGATGGGCGTCACCGCGTCAGTAGCGGTACTGCTCCGACTTGTACGGGCCCTCGACCGGGACGCCGATGTAGTCGGCCTGCTCCTGGGTGAGGGTGGTCAGCTTCACGCCCAGCGCGTCGAGGTGCAGGCGGGCGACCTTCTCGTCCAGGTGCTTCGGCAGCACGTAGACGCCGATCGGGTACTGCTCGGTCTTCGTGAACAGCTCGATCTGGGCGATCGTCTGGTTGGCGAAGGAGTTGGACATCACGAAGGACGGGTGGCCGGTCGCGTTGCCCAGGTTCAGCAGGCGGCCCTCGGAGAGCACGATGATGGTGCGGCCGTCGGCCTTGCGCCACTCGTGGACCTGCGGCTTGACCTCGGTCTTCACGACGCCCGGGAGCTTGCCGAGGCCGGCGATGTCGATCTCGTTGTCGAAGTGGCCGATGTTGCCGACGATGGCCTGGTGCTTCATCCGGGCCATGTGCGAGGCCAGGATGATGTCCTTGTTGCCGGTGGTGGTGATGAAGATGTCGGCGGTCTCGACGACGTCGTCCAGGGTGGCGACCTGGTAGCCGTCCATCGCGGCCTGCAGCGCGCAGATCGGGTCGATCTCGGTGACGATGACCCGGGCGCCCTGGCCGCGCAGCGACTCGGCGCAGCCCTTGCCGACGTCGCCGTAGCCGCAGACGACGGCGACCTTGCCGCCGATCAGCACGTCGGTGGCGCGGTTGATGCCGTCGATCAGCGAGTGGCGGCAGCCGTACTTGTTGTCGAACTTCGACTTGGTGACCGAGTCGTTGACGTTGATCGCCGGGAACAGCAGCTTGCCGTCACGGTGCATCTCGTACAGGCGGTGGACGCCGGTGGTGGTCTCCTCGGTGACGCCCTTGATGGTGGCGGCGACCTCGGTCCACTTGTTCGGCGTCTCCACGAGCGTGCGGTTGAGCAGCTCCAGGATGATGCGGAACTCGTCGTTGTCGGCGGTCGACGGGTCCGGCGCGGCACCGGCCTTCTCGAACTCGACGCCCTTGTGGATCAGCAGGGTGGCGTCACCGCCGTCGTCCAGGATCATGTTCGGGGTCTTGCCGTCAGGCCAGGTCAGCGCCTGCTCGGTGCACCACCAGTACTCCTCCAGGGTCTCGCCCTTCCAGGCGAAGACCGGCACGCCCTGCGGGTTCTCCGGGGTGCCCTCCGGGCCGACCGCGATGGCCGCGGCGGCGTGGTCCTGGGTGGAGAAGATGTTGCAGGAGCACCAGCGGACCTCGGCGCCGAGGGCGGTGAGGGTCTCGATGAGGACGGCGGTCTGCACGGTCATGTGCAGCGAGCCGGTGATCCGGGCGCCGGCCAGCGGCTGCGACTCGGCGTACTCGGCGCGGATCGCCATCAGGCCGGGCATCTCGTGCTCGGCGAGCTGGATCTCCTTGCGGCCGAACGGGGCCAGGGAAAGGTCGGCGACCTTGAAGTCACCGGTGGTGTCGGTCGACATGCGTCTGCTCCTCGCTGACGGGTGGGGCGTGGGCCGAGGTCCTGGAGTGCGTCACAACACGGCGGGCCGCGCGGGTGTGCGGCGACGCCGGGGCGCCCGGCCCGCGGCACGATCGACCGGCGCGGCACGGATGACCCGTTGCTCGGCACAAACCGTCGGAGGACCTCTCTCCCTCGACCGGCGCGCACCCCCTCGGGGGCGGGCCGCCGATCGACCGCCATCAGCAGCGACGTTCTGGCTCTGGGGACGAATCTACACCGACGGCCCCGGACGGCGGCCCGCTACGGCCGTTTTCGGCCTCCGCCCGGGGCGGCCGGGCACCTCAGTGCGCGCCGCCGGGAACGGGCCCGCCGGGCGTGGCGTACGGGTCGTCGCCCGCCGCCGCCTTCTCCGCGCTGTAGATGTCCGGCTCCAGGTAGATCACCCGGGCGATCGGCACCGCCCGCCGGACCCGCACCTCGGCGGCGTCGATGGCCTCGGCGACCTCGGTGGCCGTCGAGTCGGCCGGGACGGCGATCTTGGCGGCGACCAGCAGCTCCTCGGGACCGAGGTGCAGGGTGCGCATGTGGATCACCCGGTCCACCGAGTCGTGGTCGACCAGCGCGTCCCGGATCCGGCCCACCACCTCGGGGTGGGCCGACTCGCCGAGCAGCAGCGAGCGGGTCTCGACCGCCAGCACGAACGCGATGACGACCAGCAGCAGGCCGATGCAGAGGGTGCCGACGCCGTCCCAGACGCCGTCCCCGGTGATCGCGGTCATCCCGACGCCGAACAGCGCCAGCACCAGACCGATCAGCGCGCCGCTGTCCTCCAGCAGCACGACCGGCAGCTCCGGCGCCTTGGCCCGGCGGATGTACGCCGACCAGCCGTGCGTCCCCTTGTCCTTGCGGGCCTCGCGGAACGCGGTGAAGAACGACCAGCCCTCCAGCGCGACGGCGAACACCAGCACGCCCACCGGCCAGTACCAGTTCTCCAGCTCGTGCGGGTGGGCGATCTTCTCGTAGCCCTCGTAGAGCGCGAACATGCCGCCGAGGCTGAACAGCACGATCGACACCAGGAACGCGTAGATGTACCGCTCGCGCCCGTAGCCGAAGGGGTGCTCGGGGGTGGCGGCCCGCTGCGCCCGCTTGCCGCCGACCAGCAGCAGCACCTGGTTGCCGGAGTCGGCCAGCGAGTGGACGCCCTCGGCGAGCATCGAGGAGGAGCCGGAGAAGGCGAAGGCCACGAACTTGCTCACCGCGATGCCCAGGTTCGCGGTCAGCGCCGCGACCAGCGCCTTGGTACCGCCTTCGGTACTCATGCTCGGAAGGTCCCTCCGTCGGGGGCCGTCCGCGCGGCCCGTACCCGGTCGTCCGGTGTCCCGGTCGTCGTCGACCGCATACGGTACCGGGCCGCCCGGCGACGGCCCGGAACGACCGGCCCGGGACCCGGTCCGGGACCCGGGCCGGACGGTGGCTCAGGACTGTGCGGCGGCGAGGCCCAGGTAGACGGCGGCGAAGTCGGTGAGCGCCACCAGGTCGGCCAGCGCGTGCAGCGGGTCGGCGCGGTGGCTGGCGTACTCGGTCAGCCGGACGTCGTGCGCGGCGGCGAGCCGGTGCGCCCGGGCGGCGCCGAAGCTGCGCGGACCGGCGTCGTCGGCCGGCACCTCGGTGGGGCCGGCATCCGCCTCCGGGCCGGACGGCCCGGCACCGGACGGCCCGGCACCGGACAGCGCCTCGCCGGGGACGTGCCGCAGCAGCAGGACCTGGAGGTGCAGCGGGTCCGGCTCCTCGACCCGGTCACGGAAGAAGTCGTCGGGGTCGGCGCCCGCGCCGAGCTGCCCGGTGAACATGCCGCGGTGCGCGGTCAGCGCCTGCGGCAGCAGGCCCGCCAGCGCGGGGCGCCCGGCCCGGTCGGCGAGCTGGGCGGCGAACCGGGTCGCCGCCGCACCGGCGACCGGGCCCTCGGCCCAGAGCAGCGGGACGGTCCCGGCCAGCCGGGCGGCCAGCCCCTTCGCCGGGTTGGTGTACGCGGCGGCGTCCGGCCGGCAGCGGACGGCGGTGGCGTCCAGCAGGTCGGCGGTGAGCGGCAGCGCGTCGTAGGCCAGCTGGGTGACGCCGAGCTTCTGGGTGAGCGCGAGCAGCGGGGCGAGGTGGGCCCAGAGCGCCGCCGGGTCCTCGGCGGGCAGGTCCGGCTCGGCGCCGTGGCCTGCCGGCCCACCCGGCTCGGCGGCCTCGACGGCGGACGGCACGAAGGGCAGCGGCAGGGCGCGGACCTGCCGGGCGGCCTCGGCGAGCGGGCTGTCCTCGGGCGCGGTGACGACGATCGCGCAGCCGCGCGCGTAGGCCTGCTCGGCGAGCGCGACCAGGCCCCGTTCGCCGCCGTCGGCGGAGCTGATCACCAGCAGGTCGAGCGGGCCCGCCCAGCCGGGGAGCTGCCAGGCCAGGCCGGCGGTGAAGGCGGCCGGGGCGGTGGCGCGGTCGGGGCGCGGGACGGGAGCGGCGTCGGTGGGCGGCAGCGGGGCGATCAGGCCGGCCGTCCCGGCCAGGGCGGCCAGCATCTCGCCGGCGGTCAGCGCGCTGCCGTGCCCGGCGACCAGGACGGCACGCGGGCGGCCGTCGGGGCGCAGCCGGTCCAGCCCGGCGGCGTCGGCGAGCCGCAGGGCGGTGCGGACCCGGGCGCCGGAGCCGGCGAGGGCGAGCAGCGCGCGGTCGTGGTCGGCGCGCTGGAGGGCGGCCGGGTCGTCGAGCAGGGTGTCGTCGAGCATGCGGCGGGCCTCCGGCTGGTGGCTGGGCGCTGAGGACGGCGGACGGCGGACGCGGCAGGGGGCCGGTCCCGGGCGGTGGCCGGTCGGGGCGGAGCCGCCCCGTCCAGGATCAGGCCGGTCGGCGGGCCTCGTCCACCAGCAGGACCGGAATGCCGTCGCGCACCGGGTAGACGAGGCCGCAGTCCTGGCCGGTGCAGAGCAGCTCCGGCTGCTCCTCGGTGCCGCCCTCGGTGAGCGCGGCCCGGCACTGCGGGCAGACCAGGATCTCCAGCAGGAAGGATTCGAGCTTCATGGCGTTCGGTCTCCGGTCTCGGTGCGGGCGGTTCGTCGGCGGCACGGCGGTGCCCCGGCCGGAGGAAACCCTACCGGCCGGGGCATCGGGGCCGGACGTCAGGCGCGGACGAGGGCCAGCACGCCGTCGCGCAGCTCGGCCATCTTCGCCGGGTCCTTGGCCTCGACGTTCAGGCGCAGCAGCGGCTCGGTGTTGGAGGCGCGCAGGTTGAACCACCAGTCCGGCCCGGCCACGGTGAGGCCGTCCAGCTCGTCGACGGTGATGCCCTCGACGGCGAAGGCGGCGCGGACGGCGGCGGTGCGGCCGGCCTGGTCGGCGACGGTGCTGTTGATCTCGCCGGAGGCGGCGTACCGGTCGTACTCGGCGGTGAGCGCGGAGAGGCTGCCGGGCTGCCCGCCGAGGGCCGCCAGCACGTGGAGCGCGGCGAGCATGCCGGTGTCGGCGCGCCAGAAGTCGCGGAAGTAGTAGTGCGCGGAGTGCTCGCCGCCGAAGACGGCGTCGGTGACGGCCATCTCCTGCTTGATGAAGGAGTGGCCGACGCGGGTGCGCACGGGCGTGCCGCCGAGCTCGCGGACCACCTCGGGGACGGTCCAGGAGGTGATCAGGTTGTGGATGATCGTCGGCTCGGCCTCGCCGGCGGCCTTGGCGCGGGCGATCTCGCGGGCGGCGACCAGCGCGGTGATGGCCGACGGGGAGACCGGCTCGCCGCGCTCGTCGACGACGAAGCAGCGGTCGGCGTCGCCGTCGAAGGCGAGGCCGAGGTCGGCGCCGACCTCGCGGACCCGGGCCTGCAGGTCGACCAGGTTCTTCGGGTCGAGCGGGTTGGCCTCGTGGTTGGGGAAGGTGCCGTCCAGCTCGAAGTACATCGGGACGAGCTCGATCGGCAGGCCGTCGAAGACGGTGGGCACGGTGTGGCCGCCCATGCCGTTGCCGGCGTCGACGACGACCTTGAGCGGGCGGATCGCGGTGAGGTCGACCAGGCCGAGCAGGTGGTCGGCGTAGCCGCGCAGGGTCTCCCGCTCGGAGAGGGTGCCCGGGGCGACGTCGCGGGCCGGGACGGTGACGGTGTCGTCCGCGCCGGTCCAGGACTCGACCAGCTCGCGGATCTCGGCGAGGCCGGTGTCCTGGCCGACCGGGGCGGCGCCGGCCCGGCAGAGCTTGATGCCGTTGTACTGGGCCGGGTTGTGGCTGGCGGTGAACATCGCGCCGGGCAGGTCGAAGGCGCCGCTGGCGTAGTACAGCTGGTCGGTCGAGCAGAGGCCGATCCGCACGACGTCGGCGCCGTAGCCGGCCGCGCCCTCGGCGAAGGCCAGGCTCAGCGACGGGGAGGAGGGGCGCATGTCGTGGCCGACCACGATCGCGGTCGCTCCGGTGACCTGCACGAACGCGGCGCCGAAGGCGCGGGAGAGGTTCTCGTCCCACTGGTCCGGGACGACGCCCCGTACGTCGTACGCCTTCACGAGCTGCTTGAGGTCGCGCACTGCGGCTCCACCCTGGTTCTGTGTCTGATCGGCGAACGCGCCGGCGGCCTGGCCGGCGGGCTGGTCGCCCCGTGGTCACGATAGGTCCGGGCACGGCGAACGCCGCTACCCGGTAGGGGGGAGCGTACCCGGGCCGGCGGAACGGTTCGTGCGGGGGCGGGAGCGGGGTGGAGGCGGGGTGCGGGCGGGAGCCGGACCGGGCGCGGGTCAGTTGTCGGGCGAGCGGAGCACCCGCAGGTGGCCGCGGCGGCTGCCCTCGATGGACTCGCCCTCCGGGGCGCGGCCCTGACGCGGGGTCGGCGGGCGGGCGGCCTCGCGGACGGCGTTGGCGAGCGCCTCCAGGTCGTCGCTGCTGCGGCGCAGCGGCCCGGCCTCGGCGACGAGCCGCACCACCTCCCAGCCGCGCGGGGCGGTGAGGCGCTCGGCGTGCTCGGCGCACAGGTCGTAGCAGTGCGGCTCGGCGTAGGTGGCGAGCGGTCCGAGAACGGCGGTGGAGTCCGCGTAGACGTACGTCAGCGTCGCGACGGCCGGACGGCCGCACGCGGTCCGCGAACAACGACGTACAGAGCTCACGAGGGTGGACGGTACAGCACTCCCTGCCGGGGAGCGAAGACCGCCTGTCCGGAGGGGGTGCCGTGTCGTCGCCCGCGCGCCGCCCGGTCGCTCCGCTCGCCCCGGGCGAACAGCTGCGGGGGTGGTCCACTTCCTGGCGTCCAAGGACTACTCTCGGCAGTGATATGGACAGCTCCGCACCGCAGTCATCGACGGGTCCCTCACGCCGCCCGCGGCACCGTGACCGGCACGGCCGGGGTCTGCGCGGCCCGTTGGCGCCGCCGCAGGTCCCGATCTCGCTCACCCGCTCCGAGTTGTTCGACGACTACGTGCGCGAGTCGGTGGAGCGGCTGGAGCGGCGCTGGCCGCAGCTGATCGAGGTCGAGTTCGCCGTCCAGGAGGTGCCGCTGCACGAGCAGGACGGCACCGATCCGGACGGCGGGGTGCCGCTGGGCCGGGTCTCGCCGGGCCGGCAGGGCCGCAAGAGCCAGATCGTGGTGTACCGGCGGCCGGTCGAGATCCGGGCGAAGTCGCGGGAGGACCGCGCGGCGCTGGTGCACGAGATCCTGATCGAACAGGTGGCGGAGCTGCTGGGGCTCTCCCCCGACGCGATCGACCCGCGCTACGACGAGGACTGAGCGGAACGCCGGAGGGGGGGCCCCCGGTGTTGGGGTGGGGGCCGGCCGGCGT
>NZ_JBHVGL010000030.1:12435-63914 GCF_042800875.1 Kitasatospora sp. NPDC057595
TAGATCTTTACCTACCTGGGGGCGGCGTTGGGGGGGCACCCCCCCCCCGCCACCCACCCGCCAACCCACGTGCCCTGCCCCCACCCCGGGGGGGCCCCCCCCCGTGATCGGGTGCGGCCCCTCCGGCGTTGCGGGCGCGTTCAGCGCAGGACCACGCCCGGGTCCTGGGCGGCGTGCGGGACCTTGACGCTGGAGCGGTCGTCGCGCAGCGCCTGGACGGTGAACATCGGCACGTCCTTGGTGGTGATCGCGAGCATCCGGGCGGCGACGACCGGGCCGCCGGAGACGGTCTCCACGGTGAGCGCGTAGCTCCCGTTGAGTCCGGCGGGCTCGGGCGCCGGGAGGGCGACCGTGCCGCCGGCCGGCAGCTGGACCTCCTTGGTGGCGGGGGTTCCGCCGCCGGTGCCGGCCGAGGCGGTGACCCGGACGGTCGCGGCCTCGCCGGTGGAGGTGAGGAAGAGCGTGGACGCGCCGCCGCCCCGGTTGTCGGCGACGGTGGCGCGGGCGCCGACCGGCACGGTGCCGGTCAGCCAGGCGGCGTCGGACTTGCCGTTGGCGGCGGCGCGGTCGACCCGCAGGCCGGCCACCACCGGGGTGGGGTGCTTGTCGTCGCTGGGCGACACCCGCAGGCCGGCGACCTCGTCGCGGGTCACCTTGCCGAGGTCGACGGCGGCCACCATGCCGGCCTTGACGTGGATGGACTCGTTGCCGGCCGGGGTGAACCAGCCGTTCTTGCCGGAGAGCTCGATCTTGAGGTCGGCGTCGTCCTCCGGCGGGGCCCAGACGACCAGGCGGGCGGCCGTGGTGTCGGCGGGCAGGCCGGGCAGCACCTGGACGGGCGCCGGGTCGGCGGAGGCGGGCACCCAGTCGGCGCCCTTGCTGCCGTCGGCGGCGTGCAGGGCGGCGCCGACCCGGCCGCTGCGGGCCACCACGTGCACGGCGAGGTCGGCGACCTGGCCCTTGCTGAGGGTCGGCAGCAGCACCGACTGCGAGCTGCCGGGGGCGATGGTGATGCCGTTGCCGGCGTCGTTCTCGATCAGGCCCTTGTCGCCGTAGAGCTTGAGGTCGACCACGGCGGCGCTGGACTCGGTGTTGACGAGGCTGATGTAGTCGGTGCGGCCCTCGGCGGTGGAGGCGCCGGCGAACCAGAAGCCGGTGCCGGCGGGCGTGCAGGTGATCCCGGACAGGCCCAGGCCGCGCTGCTCGGTGACGGTGGTGGTCTGGGTGACGGTGAAGCCGGGGGCGAGCGCGCCGGTGGCGACGGCCCCGGCGCCGGGGGCGATGTCCCCGTTGGCGGCGGGGGCGGTCACCGGGGTGCCGGGCTTGGCCAGGGTGAGCCGGGCGTCGGCCGGGGCGGTGTCCTTGTCCACGGCCGCGGCGGCGGTGGGCGCCGCGGGAGCGGGCGCGCCGGTGGCGGCCGGGGTCGCGGGCGCGCCGCTGGGGGCGGCGGCGGGCGGGGCGGCGGGCGCGGCCGCGTCGGAGAGCCAGCCCGCACCGCCGGTGGCCTCGCCGGCGCCCGGCGGGGTGTAGGCGGTGAGGCTGGTGGAGCCGGTGAGGCCCTGCAGCGGCAGCGGGCAGACCGCGGTGCTCCGCTCGACCTGCGCCGACGTGGCGGTGGCCGCGTCGGTGCGGGCCGGGGCGGCCGGCGGGCGGAGCTCGGCGATGCCGACCACCGCCGCGAGCACCACGGCCGCGGCCAGCAGCGACTGGGTGGTCTTCGCCGCACCCGAGCCCTTCGGCGCGGGGGCGCCGCCCGGGGCCCCGGCGGGCTCGGCCGCGGGGACGGTGCCCGGTGCGGCGGACTTCTTCCTGAAGGCGGGCTTCTTCATCGCGGGTCAGCTCCCCGATCCGTGGTGGTGCGGGTACCGGCCCGGGCCGTTCGGGTCGTGGGGCTCGTTCGGGTCCGGCTGCTCGTAGTAGGGCTCGGCCTGCTGCTGGCCCGGCACCCACGGCTGCTGGCCGGTCTGCTGAGCGGCCTGCTGGTAGGGGTCGTAGCCGTACTGCTGCTCCGCCGGGTACGGCGGGTAGCCCTGCTGCTGGTAGCCGTCCTGGCCGCCGTAGCCCTGGCCGCCGTACGGCGCGCCCACCGGCTGCTGGGCGGCGTAGGGGTCGTAGCTGTACGGGTCGGCCTGCGGGTACGCCTGGTACGGGTCGGTGTACGGCTCGGCCTCCTGGGCGGCGGCTGCCGCCTGGACCGCTCCGGCCACCGGCTCGGCCGCGGACTGCGCCGGGATGGTGCCCGGCCGGCCCTCGTACACCCCGGTCTCCGGTTCGTCCGTGTCCGGGACCGGGCTCTCGGCGCCCTCGCCGCGCTCGGCCATCCGGCGGGCCCGGCGGCTGCCGGGGGCCGGGGCCTGCGCCTGGGCGGCGGCGGCCAGCGCGGCGGCCTCGACCACGTCCTCGGGCAGGTCGTCGTCCTTGTGGCTGCGCCGGCCGGGCAGGGCCAGCACCAACACGGTCAGGCCGAGCAGCAGCTGGGCCCAGATCCAGCCGGTGTGCAGCAGGCTGCCCTCCCGGGTGACCAGCAGCTTGCCGCCGCCGGCCGGGAGCTTGAAGCCCTGCGCCCAGCCGTCGACGGTGACCGGCTCCAGGGCGGTGCCGTCCAGGGTCGCCTTCCACTCCGGGGCGGCGGACTCGGCCAGTCGCAGCACCCGGCCCTCGGGGCCGGCCGGCAGGGTGGTGTCCAGGTCGCGCTCACCGGCCGGGACGACCACCGGGACGGTGCCCGGGGCGGTGATCAGCGCGCGGGTGGCGGGGGTGCCGTCGACCTGCCAGAGTGCGGCGCCGCCGTCCTGGTTGGCCTTGACCAGGCCGGGGGTGGTGTCCAGGACGTCCTTGAAGACGCCGATCAGCGGCTGGTCGACCAGTACGTAGGCGATGCCGTAGCGGGAGAGCGCGCCCGCCTGGTCGGCGCCGGAGCCGGCCAGCAGGCTGCCGACCGTGCGGTCCAGGCCGGCCGTGGTGCCGGTGGCCGGGTCGACGGTGGACTCGGCCTGGCCGAGCGTCAGACCGGCGCCGCGGACCACGGTGTAGCCGACCGAGCCGCCCTTCGGGTCGCCGGTGACGACCAGGGTGCGGGAGCGGTCGGTGGTACCGGCCTGCTCGGCGATGAACGCGGGCACCTGGGCGCCGCGGCCGCGGTGCAGCGGACCGTCGGCGCCGGTGACGGCCCACCAGAGGCCGGTGCCCAGCGGGGCGAGCACGGCGGCGGCCACCACCAGGGCGGCGACCGGCTGGCGCCAGCCGAAGGCGATGCCGGCCACCCGGGCGTTGGCGCCGTCGGCGCCGATCGCGGCGGCGGCGAGCAGGGCCACGCCGGCCAGCAGGGTGGCGGGGCCGGACCACGCGGGAACGGCCGGGCCGCCGGAGGCCGGGGTCACCGAGGTGCCGGCCACCGCGACGGCGAAGACCAGTCCGGCACCGGCGGCGCCCCAGGCGGCGAGCACCGCGCGGCGGCGGTCGGCGCGCAGCAGGGCGGCCAGCGCGGCGAGCACCACACCGGCGGAGAGCCACACCGGCGGCACGCCCGCGCCGCCCGGGTTGACCAGGAGCAGCCCGGCGGCGGTCGGCCCGGCGCCGTGCAGACCGGGCAGACCGGCTTCGAGTAGCAGTCGCTGCGGGTGCGTCAGCACCTGGAGCGACCAGGGCGCGAGCACGCCGACCGGCACCGCGAGGATCACCAGGACGCGCAGGCCGAGCAGCCGCAGCGCCGTGACGCCGGAGCCGAAGGCACCGCCGCGGACCACCGCGACGACCAGCATGGCCAGGCAGAGCGGGACGGCCAGCGCCCAGATCAGCGGGACGAAGGCGGTGGCCAGGGTGAGCAGCAGGACGGTCATCCAGGCGGGCCGCCAGCCGGGGCGGGCGCCCTTGGCGGCGCTCTCGTCCCGGATGCCGAGGCCGGCGGTGATCGCGGCGGCGCGGGCCAGCGGCGGCAGCAGCACGGCCAGCACGGCGGTACCGATCCGGCCCTGGGCGAGCGCGCCGGTAGCGGCGGGCAGCAGCGCGTAGGTGGCGCTGGCCCAGGCGCGGACCAGCTTGGAGTCGATCAGCGGCCGGGAGACCAGGTAGGCGCTGACGGCGGAGAGCGGCACGGCGAGGACGACCAGCAGGGTGACCGCGAGGTCGGCGTGGTCGAACAGCAGCCAGGAGAGGACGGACAGCACCGCGAGGTAGGGCGGCGAGGCGGCGGTGGAACCGGTGCCGACGGGGTGCCAGGCGTCGGCGTACATCGACCAGAGCCCGGCCGCGCCGTCGGTGGCGGGCAGCAGGGCGCCGCCGAACAGGGCGTCGGCGCCGAGCAGGCCGCGGCAGGCGACCAGGGCGAACACCAGCAGGGCGGCGAACAGCACCGGGGCGGGGCGCCGGACGAGCTTCTTGACCAGCGCGAACTGCTCGACGACCAGGTCCTCGGCGTCCTCGTCGCCGCCGGCCTCGGCGGTGCCGTGCCGGCCGGCGCCGGCGTCGTCGCCGCCCCCTATGCCGAGCGAGCCGACGACGCCCTCGACGGCGAGCCGGGCGGTGGCGCCGGGTGCGGGGAAGAGCGTGCGGTCGTCCAGGGCGTCGGCGGCACGGCTGCGGGCGCGGCGTTTGCGGGCGGCCAGCAGCCGGGGCAGCCGGACGAGTTCGTGGCCGAGGCCGGCGAGTTCGTCGAAGGCCTGCTTGGGGTCCTTGCCGAGCAGGTTGGCGACCACCCGCAGCAGGGTGCCGAGCACCAGCCGCAGCAGGACGTAGGGGAGGAGCGCGCCCTTGGAGTTGGCGAGCAGGGTGTAGACGGCGCCGGCCTTGTCCACCCGGTGCGGGTGGGCGGGGCCGCAGTCGATCGCGCGGCGCTCGCGGCTGGCGGCCTCGGCGTGCCGGAGCACGGCGTCCGGGGCGACCACGACGCGGTGGCCGGCGGCGTTGACCCGCCAGCAGAAGTCGGTGTCGTCGCGCATCAGCGGCAGCGCCCGGTCGAAGCCGCCGAGCGCCTCGAAGACGTCGCGGCGCACCAGCATGCCGGCGGTGGAGACGGCGAGCACCGGGCGGACCTGGTCGTGCTGGCCCTGGTCCTGCTCGCGCCGGTCGAGGCCGGTCCAGCGGCGGCCGGAGCGGGCGATGCTGACGCCGACCTCCAGCAGCTGCCGGCGGTCGTACCAGCTGCGCAGCTTGGGACCGACGACGGCGGCGCTGGGGGTGGAGTCGGCGACCTGGAGCAGCCGGCGCAGCGCGTCGGTCTGCGGTTCGCAGTCGTCGTGCAGCAGCCAGAGCCACTCGACGGGCTGCGTCTCCCGGGGGCCGCCGCGGCCGAGGTCGTCCTGCTCGCCCAGCGGGTCGCCGAAGTCGTCCCAGCCACCGGTGACCGGGTCGTAGCCGGAGGGGTCCAGCCGGTAGGGCAGGTCCTCGGCGCGCAGCGGGGGGCTGTTGAAGACGGCCTCGCCGACGGCGGTGCCGAAGCCGGCCCGGCGGCCGAGGACGGTCGGGCCGCTCTCCGGGAGCCAGTCGGCGAGGGTCTCGGCGAGCAGGCGCGGGGAGTCGTCGGTGGAGCCGGTGTCGACGGCGAGCACACGCTGCACCGGGCGGTCCTGGCCGAGCAGGCCGGCGAGGGCCCGGGGCAGCCAGCGGGCGCCGTCGTGCGAGACGATCACGGCGGTGACCAGATGGCGCGGGTAGGCGGGCGGCCTGCTGGAGGAGAGGCCGCTCTGGTGGCTGTAGACGGTCATCGCGTGCGCGGGCCCCAGTTCTCGGTGGACACAGCCGGTGAACGGCAACCGGATGGCGCACCACACTAACGGCTCCGGGTTGCGGCTCCGTCCACGGTGTCCGTCCCGGGCGCCCGGCCGGGAACGCGAAAGCGCCTCACCAAGGGTGGTGAGGCGCTTCGTGACAGCTCGTCCGTGCGGGCCGGGTGTTCGAGGATCCGGGGTCCGGGGATCGGGGGGACGCGTCCACCCCGGTCAGACGGCGCTCTTCTTGAGCCGGCGGCGCTCGCGCTCGGAGAGACCGCCCCAGATGCCGAAGCGCTCGTCATTGGCGAGGGCGTACTCCAGGCACTCGGAGCGGACCTCGCAGGCGAGGCAGACCTTCTTGGCCTCGCGCGTGGAGCCGCCCTTCTCGGGGAAGAAGGATTCCGGGTCGGTCTGGGCGCACAGCGCGCGCTCCTGCCAGCCGAGTTCCTCTTCCTCCTCGATGCCGTCACCGATCAACAGCTCAAAGAGCTCGCTCATGTGGCGCGCCTCCTCTGCCCCTATTGGCGTCCCCGTGGTTGCCGTTGCCTCGTGCGGCCGACGACACGAGTGAAATTACAGTTGCGTCACTCTGGCCCAGTCAAGCCGAGCTCTGGTATTGGGGCCAGGATTCACTCCCCGGCACCAAGCCGTTACGAATAGTGTACATAACCGGACACAACGGACCTCTCGCCCGATCGCCCTCGAAGGCCGCCGAACCCTCCGCAACCGGGGGCCGGGTGACACGCAGTCACCGCCACAAGGCCGGTCATCGGCCTCCCTTCCCGGCGATCTTCCCATCGAAACATAGAGGGTGATTTATCACCCCATCGGGTAGTTCATGACTCATCTCTCCCGAATGTCCGCTCTCCCCGAGTTGACACCGGCCCCTCCCGTGCGATCTCCTTGCCCTCATGTCAGAGTTCGCCAGCCCCCGGAGCGGTTCCGCCCTCCGCCGTGCCGTGAACTCCTGTTGTCGCCTCTGTTCCTGCCGCTGTATCTAGGCGCCCGCCGTCCCGCCGCGCGCCGCCCAGGAAGCACAGAGGCCGCCCGCGATTCCCGCCCCAGGACATCCCGGATCCGGCTGATCCCCTGACGACCCAGCCCTCCGAGGACGACTCCCGTGCGAATGATCCGCATCCGCAAGCGGAACCGCGACCGCAGCAAGACCACCCTCCGCCGGCCCCCCGTCGCCCTCTCCCCCGGCGGCCACCCCGTGGGCCACCCGTGGGCCGACGGCCTCAGCGACGTCTCCATCGCCGGCGACCCGCTGGCCTTCCCGCACCTCGCCCGCACCGACCTGCCCACGCACCCGGTCACCGTCGCCGACCACGCCCGGCTGGTGCGCGAGATCGCCGCCGACCGCGCCCGCTGGGAGCCGCTCGTCCGCTACGACGCGCTCACCCGCTGGTACGCCCGGCTGGAGACCGGCCCCGGCTACGAGGTCTGGCTGCTCAGCTGGCTGCCCGGCCAGAGCAGCGGCCTCCACGACCACGGCGCCTCGGCCGGCGTGATGACCGTCGTGCGGGGCGAGCTCGTCGAGCGCTCCCTCACCCACGCCGGGGACGGTGCCCGCACGCTGCGCCCCGGCGGGCAGCGGGTGTTCTCCGCCGGCTACCTGCACGAGGTGGTCAACGGCTCGCTGGAGCCGGCCGTCTCCATCCACCTCTACAGCCCCGGCCTGACCGAGATGAACCAGTACGGCGGCGCCACGGCCGTCCCGGAGCAGCACCAGCAGACGTCCGCCGAGGTTGGCTGAGACCCGGCGGCAGGTTGTCGAGGACCGGGCTGACGACCCGTCGGCGCGTGGCAGGATGGGCGCATGCGCATCGTGGCACTGGCAGGCGGGATCGGCGGAGCGCGTTTCCTGCGCGGACTCCGGGAGGCCATCGGTCCCGAGGACGAGATCACCGTCATCGGCAACACCGGTGACGACATCCACCTCTTCGGGCTGAAGGTCTGCCCCGACCTCGACACCGTCATGTACACCCTCGGCGGCGGCATCCACGAGGAGCAGGGCTGGGGCCGGACCGACGAGACCTGGTCCATCAAGGCCGAGATGAAGGAGTACGGCGTCGGGCCCGAGTGGTTCGGGCTCGGCGACCGCGACTTCGCCACCCACCTCGTGCGCAGCCAGATGCTCACCGCCGGCTACACCCTCAGCCAGGTCACCGAGGCGCTCTGCGTGCGCTGGCGGCCCGGGGTGCGGCTGCTGCCGATGAGCGACGACCGGGTCGAGACCCATGTGCGGATCACCGACGAGCAGGGCACCCGGGCGATCCACTTCCAGGAGTACTGGGTCAAGCTGCACGCCGCCGTCGACGCCGAGGCGATCGTGCCGGTCGGCGCGGACACCGCCAAGCCGGCGCCCGGCGTGCTGGAGGCCATCGCCGCCGCCGACGTCATCCTCTTCCCGCCGTCCAACCCGGTCGTCTCGATCGGCACCATCCTCGCCGTGCCCGGCATCCGGGCCGCCGTCGCCGCCGCGCCCGCCCCGGTGGTCGGGCTCTCCCCGATCATCGGCGGGGCGCCGGTGCGCGGCATGGCCGACAAGGTGCTCGCCGCCGTCGGCGTCGAGGCCACCGCCGAGGCGGTCGCGCTGAACTACGGCTCCGAGCTGATCGACGGGTGGCTGGTGGACAGCGCGGACGAGGCGTCCGTCGCCGCCGTCGAGGCCGGCGGGATCGCCTGCCGGGCGGTGCCGCTGCTGATGACCGACGTCGCCGCCACCGCCGAGATGGCCCGGGCCGCGCTCGCGCTCGCCGAGCAGGTGCGCGGGTGACCCTCCAGGTCCTGCCCGTCGGCGGGCTGCCCGAGATCGACGCCGACTCCGACCTCGCCGGGCTGATCGCCAAGGCCGCCGAGTACCAGGACGGCGACATCCTGCTGGTCACCTCCAAGGTGGTCAGCAAGGCCGAGGGCCGGATCCTGGAGGCCGCCGACCGGGAGGCCGCGATCGACGCCGAGGCCGTCCGGGTGGTCGCCCGGCGCGGCCCCACCCGGATCGTCGAGAACCGCAACGGCCTGGTGATGGCCGCCGCGGGCGTCGACGCCTCGAACACCGCCCCCGGCACCATCCTGCTGCTGCCCGAGGACCCGGACGCCTCCGCCCGCGCGCTGCGTGCCCGGCTCCACCAGCTGACCGGGCGCCGGCTCGCCGTCGTCGTCACCGACACCTTCGGCCGGCCCTGGCGCAACGGGCTCACCGACGTCGCCATCGGCGCCGCCGGGCTGCCCGTCCTGGAGGACCACCGGGGCCGCACCGACTCGCACGGCAACGAGCTGGCGCTCACCGTCACCGCCACCGCCGACGAGCTGGCCGCCGCCGCCGACCTGGTGAAGGGCAAGGCCACCGGCACCCCGGTCGCCGTGGTCCGCGGCCTCGGCCACCTGGTCACCGTCGAGGACGGCGAGGGCGTCCGGCCGCTGATCCGGCCCGCCGACCAGGACATGTTCCGGCTCGGCACCTCCGAAGCGATCCGGCAGGCCGTCACCCAGCGGCGCACCATCCGCGCGTTCACCCCCGAGCCGGTCGACCCGCAGGCCGTCCGGCGCGCCGTCGCCGCCGCGGTCACCGCGCCCGCGCCGCACCACACCACGCCGTGGCGGTTCGTGCTGCTGGAGACCCCCGAGGTGCGGACCCGGCTGCTGGACGCGATGCTCGCCGCCTGGCGCCGCGACCTCGCCGAGCTGGACGGCTGGGACGAGGCCAGGATCGCCCGCCGCACGGCCCGCGGCGACGTCCTGCGGGCCGCCCCGTACCTGGTGGTGCCCTGCCTGGTGATGGACGGCTCGCACGACTACCCCGACGAGCGCCGCGCCGCCGCCGAGCGGGAGATGTTCACCGTGGCGATCGGCGCCGCCGTGCAGAACCTCCTGGTCACGCTGGCCGCCGAGGGCTACGGCTCGGCCTGGGTGTCGTCCACCATGTTCTGCCGCGACACCGTCCGCGCCGCCCTGGACCTCCCGGCCCACTGGGACCCGATGGGCGCCGTCGCCGTCGGCCGCCCCGCCGAACCCCCGCGCACCCGCCCCGACCGCTCCGCCGCCGCCTTCATCGAGGTCCGGTAGGAGGGATCGGCAGGAGGAATCAGCTGTCGAGGTCGTCCGGCAGCAGCCGGAAGGCCTCGTGGTCGGTCAGCGGCCGGACCGCCCGGAAGTGCCTCCGGTCGACGGTCAGCACGGCGTCGGTGCGGAACTCGGCGGCGAGCGCGACGTTGATCGCGTCGGTCAGGCCGATGTTGAGCTTCGAATACGTACGCATCACAACCCTGGCGGCTCCCAGGTGTGCGCCTACTTCCGGAACCTCGTACCGGCCGATCGCGCACTTGTCGATGATGTCGTCGAGGATGCGCATGGCCCCGTCGGCACCGAGCGACTTGGTGGCCAGGTAGTCCAGCTCGGCCAGGACCAGCGGGGAAATGACGAGGTGCCCGACCGTGCGCAACGCGGCCCGGCAGGCGTGGTGCTCCTTCTCCGCCGGCGAATAGCAGGAGAGCAGCGCTCCCGCGTCCCCGACCACTGCGACGCCGCTCACTCGCCGAACCCTTCCATGGCACTGTCCAGATCGTCGAGAATCCGGCGGCCGCCGCTGATGACCGGCAGGTCGTCGATCTCGTCACCCATCGGGTCGGTCCGGAACGGGTAGACGGGCTCGGCCAGGTGCGGCGGCACGATGGTGGCCACGTGGCGGCCGTCCTTGGTGACGGTGACCGTCTCGCCGCGCTCGACGGCTCCTATCACCCTGGCCGTCTGCTGGTTCAGTTCCCTCATGGTTGCTTCCATGCGGCCAGCGTACGCCGGGTACTACGCCGTAGTGCGTCGCTGATCGGACAGCTCACCCGAAGGTGTGGTGTCAGCGGTGGCGGTGGTCGTTGGGGGTGAGGCGGGGGCCGAAGCGGGGGGCGTGGGTGCCGGTGGCGAGGATCAGGCGGCAGAGGCGGTGGCGGTGGGGGCGGTAGGGCTCCAGGAGGGCCAGCATCTGGGCGTCGTCGCTGCGGACGCGGCCGGCCAGGGCCCAGCCGACGGTGTTGGGCAGGTGGAAGTCGCCGACCGAGACGGCGTCGGCGTCGCCGTTGCTGCGCTGCAGGGTCTCGGCGGCCGTCCAGACGCCGATGCCGGGGACGGCGGTCAGGCGGGCGAAGGAGGTCTCGTGGTCCATCGCGGAGGCCTCCTCCAGGCGCGGCGCCAGGCGCACCGCGCGCTGCACCGTCGCCGAGCGCTTCGGGTCCACGCCCGCGCGGTGCCACTCCCAGCTCGGCACCAGGGACCACTCGCGGGCCGAGGGCGCCACCCGCAGGCCCTCGACCGGGCCGGGCGCCGGGGTGCCGAAGGCGCGCAGCAGGGTGCGCCAGGCGCGGTAGGCCTCGCCGGTGGTGACCTTCTGCTCCAGGATCGCCGGCACCAGGGACTCCATGACCAGGCCGGTCCTGACCAGCCGCACCCCGGCCACCTCGCGCTGGGCCTCGTGCAGCGGGCCGGACGGCAGGACCAGGCCCGCCGGGTCGTCGGCGGCGCCGAGCAGGTCGGGCAGCCGGTCGAGCAGCCACGGGGCGCCCGGGCCCCAGGCGCCCGCCTCGACGACGCCCTCGGAGGGGCGGGCGAGCACCCGCAGGGTGCCGATGCCGGCCGGGGTGCGGGAGGCGCGCCAGACGGCGCCGTCGGCGGTGGTCCGGTACGCCGGGTCGGCCGGGCCGCGGCGCAGCGGGAGCAGGGTGCGGGTCACGTCCAGCGGGAAGCCGGGCCGCCAGCGGCGGACGGCTCCGCCGTCGGTGCGGCCGCCGGCGCCCCGGGGGGCGGGCAGGCCCGTGTGCGCGCCCGTGCGCGTGCTCCCGCTCACCGTCGTGCACCTCCTGCGCTGTCCGTCGACCATGGGGATATGAACGATACGCGGGTGGCGGAGTTGTCCCCAGGTGACGAGAGTGCCGTGCGGTCCCTCTACCACCGGGTGCTGGAGGGCTGGAACCTGCGGGACGGCGCGGCCTTCGCCGGGCCGTTCGCGCCGGACGGCGAGGTGATCGGCTTCGACGGGACCCGGCACGCCGGCCGGTCGGTGATGGCCGCCGAACTGGGGCGGGTCTTCGCCGGCCACCCGACGCCGGAGTACGTCGCCAAGGTGCGGCGGGTGCGGGCGCTGGGCCCCGGGGTCGCGCAGCTGGACGCGGTCGCCGGCCTGGTGCCGGACGACGCCCAGGACGTGGACCCCGCGCTGAACGCGGTGCAGACGGTGATCGCCGTCAACGCGGGCGCGGGCTGGCGGATCGCCCTGATGCAGAACACCCCGGCCCGGTACGACCTGCGGCCCGATCTCGCGCGGGCGCTGACGGCGGAGCTGCGGGAGCTGGTCGGGCGCGGGCCCGGACCGGGGTGACTGCGGCGCGCGGCGGCTACCGCGGGGCGGCGACGCGGCCCTGCAGGCCGGCCGCCGCGCTGCGGATGTCGGGGAGCCTGGCGTAGAGGGCGGCGCCGGGACACTCGGTGCTGACGCCGTCGCGGTGGCCGGAGACGGCGTCGAAGCTGACGGTGGTGCCCGCCGGGTAGAGGCTGCTGCTGGAGCCGGAGACCAGCTTCACCTGGCCGGCCGCGTCCCGTCCGGTGAGGCCGAGCTTCCAGGCGGTGATCCGGGACAGGCCGGTCAGCAGTTCCGCCGGGGGCGCGTCCGAGACGTAGGTGCCGATCGCCGCGACGCCCGCCGTGTCGGTGTTGAAGCCGAGGGTGTGGGCGCCGTGCACCGGCAGGTCGGTGCCGCCGGCCCGGCCCTCGTAGACGGTGCCGCAGCGGTCGACCAGGAAGTTGTAGCCGATGTCCCGCCAGCCGTTGCTCTGCACGTGGTACAGGTAGATCGACCGGATCACCCGGGGTGCGTCGGAGCACTCGTACGCGGTGGCGGTGGCGGTGTGGTGGATGAAGACCGCCCGGACCTGGCCGGTGTAGACGAAGCCGGGCTCGCGGATGGACTCGTCGGCGCCCCAGCCGGCCCGGGTGACGATCTCGGGGCGCGGGGCCTGGTTGCCGGCGGCCCGTCGGCCGCCGGCGTCCGGTTCGGCGGGCGTGCTCCGGGCGGCGGAGGACTCGGCGCCGCGGCCCGGGTCGACCAGTTCGACCCGCAGGCCGGGCGGTGGTCCGGCCGGACCGGCGGTCACCTCGACGGCGACGCCGTCGCTGGGGCCGGTCCACAGCGGGGCGGTGCCGGCGCGCCTGGCTCGGCCGGCTGCGGCCGGGGTGTCCGGCCCCTCGTCGCCGTCGACGTCCAGCCGCTGCCAGCCGCGCCAGGCGCCGGTGGCCGCGTCCCGGGTGCGGACCCGGACGGCGGCGCCGTCGAGCGCGCTCGACGGACCGTCCCAGGTGACCCCGAGCAGTTCGAACCGCCCGGTGCGGCGCGGTGCCAGCGTGCGGGCGGCGGCCGCCGGGAGCGAGCCGGAGCCGGCGAGCCGGTGCGGGGCGGTCAGCGGGATCGAGCTGACGGTGCCGCCGCCCGCCGAACTCCGCTGTCCGGCCTGCGGCGAGGGGCCCGCGGATAACGGGCCGGATTCCGCGGCGGCCGGGGACAGCGGCAGCACGGCCGCGCAGACGGCGAGCAGGGCGGTGGGGACGACGACGGTCGGGCGGCCGCGGAGGGCCGGAAGAAAGTTGCGCATAAACCGGATGTTCACGGGATTTCGACCCGCGCGCCACGCCACCCGGCGCTGCTTCCGCCACCCCTCCCGGACGTCCACCCGAAGGCCGTAGGCTGGGGCGCACCATGACTTCGCCTTTCGCTGCCGATGCCCGCACCCCCGTCGAGCTGCTGCACGCTTTCCTGCGAGGTGGCACTCCCTCAGTCGACCCCGCCGCCCCGCTGGTCACCTTCTACGACGACGCCAGTGGCGAACGCGTCGAGCTCTCCGCCCGGACCTTCGACAACTGGGTGGCCAAGACCGCCAACCTGCTCCAGGACGAGCTCAACGCCGGCCCGGGCGACCGCGCCGCGCTGCTCCTCCCGGCCCACTGGCAGAGCGCCGTCTGGCTGCTCGCCTGCTGGTCGGTCGGGGTGACGGCGGTTCCGGGCGGTGACCCGGCCGCCGCCGACCTGGTGGTCAGCGGCCCGGACGGTCTGGAGGCCGCCCAGGCCTGCGAGGGCGAGCGGGTGGCGCTCGCGCTGCGGCCGCTCGGCGGGCGGTTCCCCCAGCGCCCGGACGGCTTCCTGGACTACGCGGCCGAGGTGCCCGGCCAGGGCGACCGGTTCGCCCCGTACTCCCCCGTCGCCCCGGACGCCCCGGCGCTGGAGACCTCGGTCGACGGCCTGCCCCTGAAGCTGACCGGGGAGCAGAGCGTCCAGCTGGCCCGGGAGGGCGCGGCCCGGCTCGGTGTCGGTCCGGGCGACCGGGTGCTGTCCACCCTCTCCTACGACGACTGGGCGGGCCTGGAGGCCGGTCTGCTGGCGCCGCTGGCGGCCGGCGCGTCGGTGGTGCTCTGCCGCAACTCGGACGGCCTGGACGCCGACCAGTGGGAGAAGCGGGTGGAATCCGAACGGGTGACACTGCGCCTCGGGTAACCCCCGGCCCCGGCCGGGCGGGTAGGGATCCCTGCCATGGCCGAGGACGACACCGAGCACCCCCCGACCGGACGCCCCCCGACCGAGGAGGCCGGCGCCGCGGCACCGGAAGCCGTCCCCGAGGCTTCCGCCCGCCGGCGCCGGCGCCGCCGGTGGCTGGTCGTCACGGCCGGCGCGCTCGCGTTCGTGCTGCTCGCCGGCGGCACGCTGCTCTGGATCGCGTACCGCAAGCTCGACGGCAACATCCGCACCGACTCCACCACCGACCAGCTGCTGGCCCGGCTGGAGGCCGAGCGCCCCAGCCGGACCGCCGGGGCCCACGGCGCGGAGAACCTGCTGCTGATCGGCAGCGACGACCGCACCGGCGCCAACGCCTCCTACGGCGCGGCGGGCGGCCAGCGCTCGGACACCACGATCCTGCTCCACCTGGCGGCCGACCGGCGGCGCGCGACCGCCGTCTCCATCCCGCGCGACGTCATGGTGAGCGTCCCCGCCTGCGAGAAGCCGGACGGCACCCGCAGCCGGGCCACCCTGATGCAGTTCAACGCGGCCTTCGAGACCGGTGGTCCGGCCTGCTCGATCCGGACCGTCGAGCAGCTCAGCGGCATCCGGATCGACCACTACGTGATCGTCGACTTCGCCGGGTTCAAGCGGATGGTGGACGCCGTGGACGGGGTCGAGGTGTGCGTCCCGCAGCCGATCCACGACAAGGACGCCAAGCTGGACCTGCCGGCCGGGCGGCAGACCCTGCACGGCGAGCAGGCGCTCGGCTACGTCCGGGCGCGGGAGACCCTCGGCGACGGCAGCGACACCCAGCGGATGGGGCGTCAGCAGCAGTTCCTGGCGGCGCTGATCCGCAAGGTGCAGTCGCAGGACGTGCTGCTCAATCCGACCAAGCTGTGGCCGGTGCTGGACGCGGCGACCTCGTCGGTGCGGGCCGACGGCGGGCTGTCCTCGCTGGGCGCGCTGTACGACCTGACCCAGGACCTGCGGGAGATCCCGTCGGCGGACGTCACCTTCCTGACGGCGCCGCGGCAGCCGTACCGGTTCGACTCGGACCGGGACGAGTTCGTGCAGCCGCAGACCACGCAGCTGTTCGCGGCGCTGCGGGACGACCGGCCGGTGGAGGTGCGGCCGCCGGGGTCGGGGCCCTCGCCGACGGTCCGGGCGGCGCCGGCGGCGAGTCCGTCGGCCGGCCCGTCGGCGGCTCCGTCGGCGGCTCCGTCGGCGGCTCCGTCACCGAGCGTGAGCACTCCGCCGTCGTTCGAGGGGCGGACCGCCGACGTGGACGCGTGCGCGATGCACTGACCCGTACCGGTACGGCTCATCTGCTCATCGGATCACCATTCCGTACACGGACCATGATCTTGAAGGGCTCTCCCCGGAAATTCCCAGCACCCGATTTCACCTGGGGAAATGACGCGGTGAATCACGTCCCGGGTGATGGCGGAGATCACATCCGGAACAATCCCCCCACCCGGCTCGTCTAGGGTGTCCGAGTCGGTCGCGCAATTCGCGCACCGTCCCGTGAACCGGTCGGAGGGAGGGGAACACCCGTGCAGCAGGACACCCAGGGCGTCACGCCGGACGCGGAGCGGCCCCCGTCCGACCCCGCCCACGGCATCCCCGTCCAGCGCCGGGGCAGCGCGGCCGAGCCCGCGGCACCCGTGCCCGCGCCGGTACCCGCACCCGCCGCCGCACCCCCGGCCGGCGGCGGCCGGGGCGCCCACCGCCGGGCGCGCACGGCCCGGCGCAACCGCCGCCGACGGCTGCTGAAGTGGACCGGCGGCCTCGGCGCGTTCGCCCTGGTGGCCGGCTGCGGCGGCGCGTACTACGCGTACCAGCACCTCAACAACAACATCACCGCCGTCAAGGTGCAGCTGGGCGACGAGGCGGAGCGGCCCAAGCCGGCCGGCGACGCCATGAACATCCTGGTGATCGGCACCGACAGCCGGGAGGGCCTGGGCCGCTCGTACGGTGACGAGGGCAGCGCCGGGCACGCCGACACCACCCTGCTGTTCCACGTCGCCAAGGACCGCACCAACGCGACCGTGCTCAGCATCCCGCGCGACCTCATGGTGCCCGTCCCGGACTGCCGGACGCCGGACGGGAAGACCATCCCCGGTGCGTCGCGCACGATGTTCAACAACAGCCTCGGCCAGGAGGGCCGCGATCCGGGCTGCACCTGGAAGACCGTCGAGAAGATGACCGGGATCCGGGTCGACCACTTCGTGATGGTCAACTTCGATGCCGTGAAGACGCTCTCCACCGCCGTCGGCGGCGTCGAGGTGTGCGCGGCCAAGGACATCAACGACCCGGACTCGCACCTGAAGATGAGCAAGGGCCGGCACGTCGTCCAGGGCGACGAGGCGCTCGCCTTCGTCCGTACCCGGCACGCCGTCGGGCAGGGCGGCGACCTCACCCGGATCCCGCTGCAGCAGCAGTTCATCAGCTCGATGATCCGCTCGGTCAAGAGCAGCGACACCCTGACCAACCCGGCCAAGCTGTGGAAGCTGGCGGACGCCTCCACCAAGGCGCTCACCGTCGACTCCGGGATCGACAGCGTCGACAAGCTGAAGGACCTCGCGCTGGACGTCAGCAAGGTCGACACCGGGAACATCACCTTCGCCACCGTGCCGGTGCTGGACGACCCGACGGACGAGAACCGGCTGGTGCTCAAGCAGCCGGACGCCGGGCAGCTGTTCTCGATGGTCGGGGGCGACCGGTCGCTGACCGGGGCGGCGGACCCGGCCGCCCCGCAGACCGCGGCCGCCACCGCCCCGGCTGCCGCGGCTCCGGCCGCCAATGCTCCGGCCACCGCTCCGGCCACCCCCGAGGCGGCGCCGTCCGCGGCCGCTCCGGTGGTGGACACGAAGCAGCTGCGGGTGACGGTGCGCAACGGCAGCGGGACGCCCGGGCAGGCGCAGCAGGCCGTCGACCGGCTCCAGGCGAAGGGCTACGCCCGGGCCGCGACCTCCGCCAACGCGCCCGTCGCGGCGGCCACCACCGTCTCCCACCCGGCCGGCAGGGCCGCCGAGGCGGCGGCGCTGGCCGGTGCGCTGGGCCTGCCCGCCGACGCGGTCAAGGCGGACCCGAAGCTGACCGCCAAGGACGGGCTGGTGCTGGTGCTGGGCAAGGACGCGCCGGCCGCCGCGGCGGCGACCCCGAGCGCTCCGGCGACCGAGGCGCCCAAGGACCTCCAGCGGGTCCAGGCCGACGACACCGACGTCTGCGCCAAGTAGTCCGTCTGCGCCGAGCGGCCGAACGTCAGGACGGCTCCGCCGGGGCCAGCAGGCCGTCGGACTCCCGGTACTCCTCGCCGGTGCGCGGGCAGCGCCAGCGGTGCTCGCCGGCCGGCTCCAGCGGCTCGCCGGCCCGGCCGACCCACTTGATCCGGCGGGCCGGTACGCCGGCCACCAGGGCGAAGTCCGGGACGTCCCGGTGCACCACCGCGCCGGCCGCGACCAGGGCCCAGCGGCCCACCGTCACCCCGGCGACCAGGACGGCCCGGCCGCCGATCGAGCAGCCCTGGCGGAGCGTCACCCCGCGGGCGTGCCAGTCGTCGCCGCGCTTGAGGCGGCCGTCGACGTCCACCGAGCGCGGGTAGAGGTCGTTGGTGAGCACCGCGGCCGGGCCGACGAACACGCCGTCCTCCAGCACCGCGGGCTCGTAGACCAGCGCGTGGTTCTGCAGCTTGACCCGGTCGCCGATGCGCACGCCGGGGCCGACGTAGGCGCCGCGGCCGATGACGCACTCCGCGCCGATCACCGCGTCCTCGCGGACCTGGGCGAGGTGCCAGACGGTCGTCCCGGCGCCGAGCACCGCGCGCCCGTCGACGTCGGCGGTCGGCTCGACCCGGGCCCCGGCACCCGCGGAAGCGGCGGCGGGCCCCGCAACGGCGGCGGACCCGCCCTCAACTGTCCCCATGGCGCCCGACGATAGCGCCGGGGGCGGGAACGGGAGAGCGGGTCCGCGGGATTGGCCGATTGGTGCCCGGGAGGGGCCGCCGGGGGTCAGCCGCGTTCGACGACCACGTCGGCGGCGGACGGGGAGCGGCTGCCGATCACCTTGCGGGCCAGCGAGCGCGGCGAGGTGAGGAAGCCGAAGCCCCAGCTGAGGTGCATGGTCGCGAAGGCCACCGGCAGCAGCGCCTTCGCCTTGAGCGACAGGCCGCGGCCCTCGGCCAGCGCGCCGCCGTTGATGCCGAGCACATAGGCCCCGGGCGCGGCCAGGAAGGCCGGGTGGACGGCCACGCCGAGCACCAGCCCGAGGGTGACGCCGAGGAAGGCGGCCGGGGGCGCGAGGTAGCGCAGGTTGACCGAGCCCCGGTGGTACCGGGTGACCACCCGGCGCCAGCGGCCGTAGTCCTTGTACTGCTTGGCGAGCGCCTTGACGCTGGGCCGGGGGCGGTAGGTGACGCGCAGCTGCGGGGTGAACCAGACCAGGCCGCCGTCCTGCCGGATGCGGTAGTTGAGCTCCCAGTCCTGGGCGCGGACGAACTCCTCGTTGTAGCCGCCGAGGCGCTCCAGCACCTCGCGCCGGAACACCCCGAGGTAGACGGTGTCCGCCGGGCCGGCCAGGCCGCCGGTGTGGAAGGCGGCGTTGCCGACGCCTATCTTGGAGGTCATCGCGACCGCGACCGCGTTCTCCCACTCGGTCTCGCCCTCGGCGTGCATGATGCCGCCGACGTTGGCGGCCTCCATCTCGCAGAGCAGCCTGACCGCCGTGGTGATGTAGCCCGGGGTCAGCAGGCCGTGACCGTCGACCCGTACCACTATCGGGTGACTGGAGCCCCGGATCGCGGCGTTCAGCCCTGCGGGGGTACGCCCGGTGGGGTTCTCCACGGTCCGCACCCTGCGGTCCTCGGCGACGAGTTCGGCGGCGATCTGCGCGGTGCGGTCGGTGGACGGACCGAGGGCGATCACCACCTCCATCGGCCCGGCGTACTCCTGTTCCAGGATGTGCCGGACGGCCGTACGCAGGTGTCGTTCCTCGTTGAGCACCGGCATGATCACGGAGACCGCCGGCAGCTCCTCAGCAGCCTTGGTGTTCATCGGGGCCAACCGTACCGGTGTGGGCGGGGTGTCGTCTTGTCCCGGTCTGGGCGCTGAGCCCGGCCCGGAGCGACCGTATGCGAAGGATTGCCGACGGAACGTTCCAGCGTCGCCGGAGAGCGCCAGGAGGAACGTTTCACCGATCGGGGCCCACCGTACTCCCCGGGCCCGGCGCGCCCTCACCCGGCCCGGCCGGGACGCCCCTACCATCCGAGAGATGCCCGTCTCCCCCCTCTCCGCCGCGCGGCCCGGAGGCCCGGCCGGCGCCTCGCCGTCACGGCCCGGATCCTCGACCGGACGGCTGCGCCGCTGGCTCCGGCGGCTGGCCGCTTGTGTCGCCCTCGGCATCCTCGCCACCTCGGGCGGCGGCTGGGCGGTGCTGCACGGCATCGGGTCGATCGACCGGGTCGACGCCTTCAGCGGCGACCGGGCCCGCCCGGCCGACGACAGCGCCAGCACCTTCCTGGTGGTCGGCACCGACGAGCGCGAGGGCATCCCGGAGGAGACGCTGAAGAGCGTGCTGCACGCCGGGGGCGAGTCCTGCCACTGCACCGACACGATGATGATCGTCCGGCTCGCCGGGGACGGCTCCCGGGCCAGTGTGATCAGCATTCCGCGCGACTCCTATGTCGACATCCCCGCCCACCGGGACCCGGCGACGCGCAAGGACGTCCCGGCCGGCAAGGGGAAGATCAACGCGGCGTACGGGCTGGGCGGGCCGCAGCTGGCCGTGGCCACCGTCGAGCAGAACACCGGGCTGCGGATCGACCACTACCTCCAGGTGAACTTCACCGGGTTCGTCGCCGCCGTGGACGCGGTCGGCGGGGTCCGGGTCTGCACCGCCAAGCCGCTCAAGGACGAGTACTCGGGCCTGGACCTGCCGGCCGGCACCAGCACCCTGGACGGCGCGGGGGCGCTCAAGTACGTGCGCGCGCGGCACGTGGACGGCAGCTCCGACCTGGGGCGGATGCACCGGCAGCAGAAGTTCGTCGCCGAGCTGCTGCACGAGGTGACCAGCAGCGGCACCCTGCTCAACCCGGTGCGGCTGGCCCGGGTGACGGACAGCCTGCTCGGCTCGGTCAAGGCCGACAAGGGGCTCGCGGCCGACGACCTGATCACCCTGGGGACCCGGATGAAGGACCTGACGGCCGGGCGGGCCGACTTCGTGACCGTGCCGCTGGCCTCGGTGGACCATCCGGTCGCCGGGTGGGGGTCGACGGTGCTCTGGGACGAGGAGCGGGCGCGGGAGCTGTTCGACGCCGTCCGGGAGGGACGGCCGCTGACGGGCGGGGCGGGGCCGGACGGGCCGGGGGGCTCGGGGGGTTCGGGGAGCTCGGGGGGTTCGGGGAACTCGGGGGCGGATCCTGCGGCGGGTGCGGGTGCGGGTGCGGGTTCGGCGGGTTCGGTGGGTGCGGCGGCTGCCGTCGCGCCGGAGCAGGTGCACGTCCAGGTGTTCAACGCGGCGGGCACCGCGGGGCTGGGCGCCCGGGTGGACACCGAGCTGCGGCGGGCGGGGTTCGCCACCACGGGGGTGCCGTCCAACGCCCCGGCCGGCACCGCGCCCGGGCGGACGGTGATCCGGTACGACCCGCGCTGGGCGGAGTCGGCGTGGACGCTGGCGGGCGCGGTGCCGGAGGCCGAGCTGACCCCGGTGCCCGGGCTGGGGATGGTCCTCCAGCTGTACGCGGGCACTGACCACCCGGCGGCGGCCACGCCCACGGCGCTCCCCACCCCGCTCCCCGCTCCCCCGCCCGCCCCGCTGCTCACGGGGTCGGGCGCGGCACCGTCCGGCCCGTCCGGCCCGGCGGGCGAGGCGCACCCGGCCGCATCCGGGAGCGAGCCGGGGGCGGCGGAGACGACCGGCGCCGAGCGGGCGAGCGACATCATCTGCCCATGAGTCGGCCGGCTCACGTGCAACGGCGAGGGGCAGGGTGCGCACGGCACCCTGCCCCTCCCCCTGTTTCCCCCGTCCCCCCGGTGGCGACCCCCGGTCCCCCGATCCGGGGGTCGCCACCGGTCAGTCCGTCGCGATCGCCGCGAGGACGTTCATCCGCCCGGCCCGGAAGGCCGGGATGAGGGCGGCCAGCAGGCCGATGCCCACCGAGACCGCCAGCGTGAGCAGGATCGTGGCGACCGGGACGGAGAGCGACTCCAGACCCTGCGTCCGCAGCACCCGCTGACCGGTGACGCCCCAGGCCAGGCCGAGCACGGTGCCGAGCACCGCGCCGAACAGGGCGATCACCATCGACTCCAGGCGGATCATCCGGCGCAGCTGGCGGCGGGAGAGCCCGATCGCCCGCAGCAGGCCGATCTCGCGGGTCCGCTCGACCACCGAGAGCGCCAGGGTGTTGACCACGCCGAGCACCGCGACCACGATCGCCAGGAAGAGCAGCCCGAGGATCATGTTGAGCAGACCGTTGATCTGGTCCTGGACGAGTTCCTTGTAGCCGGCCTGGTCACGGACATTGGCCTGCGGGTACTCCTTGAGCGAGTCCTCCAGGGCGGTGAGCGTCCTGGCGACGTCCGCCCCGGCGGCGGCCTTGCCGAAGAGCACGGCGTCCACCGGCAGGTCCGCGGCCGGCACCGCCTCGGCGACGGCGTCGAGCGAGGCGAAGGTGTTGCCGTCGAAGAGCGAGTTGCCCTTGGTCATGATGACGCCGACCGGCAGCGACTGGACCCGGCCCTGGCCGTAGTCGATCGTGATGCTGTCGCCGACCTTGAGGCCGCGGTCCTTGGCGAAGTCCTCGCCGACCGCCAGCGACCCCTGCTTGAGGGAGTCGGCGCTGCCCTCCTTCACCGGCAGCCGGAAGTCCTCGGTGAACCGCGCGGAGACCGCCGAGACGCCCTGCTCCGAGGTCTTGCCGTCGGGGGTGGTGAAGTGCGCGGGCAGGGACTTCTGCTCGATGACGTGGTCGATGCCCGAGGTCCCGCGGACGGCGTCGACGATCTCCGGGGAGACGCCGTTGCGGCCGGCCTGGACGATGTAGTCGGCGCCCACCGAACGGTCGAGCTGCTCATTGGTGGACTTGATCATCGAGGAGGTGAAGACCGAGGCACCGATCACCAGCGCCAGTCCGATCATCAGCGCGGCCGCGGTGGCGCCGGTGCGGCGCGGGTTGCGCATCGCGTTGCGCTGGGCGAGCGTGCCGGACGGGCCGAACACGGTGGGCAGCAGGGCGCCGAGCACCCGCACCACGGTGGTGGCCAGCAGCGGGCCGAGCACCACGAAGCCGACCAGGGTGAACAGCACGCCCAGCCCGAAGTACCGGCCGCCGGTGATCATCTTCTCCGCGCCGGAGGCCAGCACCAGCAGACCGCCGCCACCCGCCGTCAGCACCAGGCCGATGACCGCCCGGACGGTGTTGGAGCGGGCCTCGGCCGGGGTGCCGTGGTCGCGCAGCGCGGCGATCGGCGCGATCCGGCCGGCCCGGCGGGCCGGTATCCAGGCCGCGAGCACGGTGATCACGATGCCCACCGCGTACCCGGCGACGAAGACGTCCGTGCCGACCTTCAGGTCCCCGGCGTCGAGGTGCATGCCGGCCGCGTTCATCAGCTGGATCAGCCCGACCGCCAGGCCGAGGCCGGCGCCGATGCCCATGGTGGACCCGAGGGTGCCCAGGAGCAGCGCCTCCACCAGCACCGAGCGGTTGACCTGCCGGCGGCTGCCGCCGACGGCGCGCAGCAGCCCGATCTCCCGGGTGCGCTGGGCGACCAGCATCGAGAAGGTGTTGATGATCAGGAAGCCGCCGACCAGCAGCGAGATGCCGGCGAAGCCGAGCATCGCGTACTTCATGAAGTCCAGGAAGGAGCCGACGCTGTCGCTGTTCTCCGCCTTCTGCTCGGCGGCCGTCTTGGCCTGGACGCCGGCGCCGAGCCCGGCCAGCGCGGCGGACTTGAGCTGCTCGTCGGAGCGGCTGCCGTCGCCGAACGCCTCGACCGAGGTGTAGGCGGTCTGCCCGAGCAGCACGCTCTGCGCGGTCTCGGTGGACAGGAAGGCCAGCGCCGCACCGGGGTTGGTGGTCTTGAAGGTGGCGATGCCGACGATGGTGAAGTCGTGCTTGTCGGCGGTGATCACGCGCAGCCTGCCGCCCAGGCCGAGCTTGGCCTTCTTGGCGGTGTCCGCGTCGATGACGACCTGGTCGGCGCCCTGCGGGGCGTGGCCGGAGGTGATCTCGACCGCGTTGCGCGGGGTGTCCGCCCAGTTGCCGACGATCGTCGGGGCGCCGGAGGTCGGGCCCACCGCCTTGTTGGTGGCCGCGTCGGCCAGGGTGGCGTTCTGCACCGACACCTGGCCGATCGCCGACTTCACGCCGGGGATCGCGGCGACCTTCCGGACGCTGTCGACGGGTACGGTCAGCGTCTTGCCGCGCGGATCGAAGCCGAACTCCGGCTTGGCGGGCCCGACCGAGAGGTCGGAGGCGGTCGACGCGAAGAGCTTGTCGAAGGTGCTGGTCGCGGTGTTGGAGAACACCAGCGTCCCGGACACGAACGCGACCGACAGCACGACCGCGATCAGCGAGAGCAGCATCCGCCCCTTGTGGGCGAGGAAGCTCCGCAGTGACGTCTTGAGCAGCATGATCCTGTCCGCCCCTGCCCGCTCAGCTGGTGCGCTTGCCGTCGAAACGGCGCATGCGTTCGAGGACGGAGTCGGCCGTCGGGGCGTGCATCTCGTCGACGATCACGCCGTCGGCGAGGAACAGCACGCGGTCCGCGTAGCCGGCGGCGACCGGGTCGTGGGTGACCATCACGATGGTCTGGCCCAGCTCGTCGACGCTGCGGCGCAGGAAGGAGAGCACCTCGGCGCCGGAGCGGGAGTCGAGGTTCCCGGTGGGCTCGTCGCCGAAGATGATCTCGGGCCGGGCGGCCAGTGCCCGGGCCACCGCGACGCGCTGCTGCTGGCCGCCGGAGAGCTGGGTCGGACGGTGCTTCAGCCGGCCGGAGAGGCCGACCGTCTCCACCACCCGGTCCAGCCAGGCCTGGTCGGGCTTGCGGCCCGCGATGTCCATCGGGAGCGTGATGTTCTCCAGGGCGTTCAGCGTCGGCAGGAGGTTGAAGGCCTGGAAGATGAAGCCGATCTTGTCCCGGCGCAGTCGGGTGAGCTGCTTGTCCTTCAGACCGGTGATCTCGGTGTCACCGATCCAGATCCGCCCCTGGGTCACCGTGTCCAGCCCGGCCAGGCAGTGCATCAGGGTCGACTTGCCGGAGCCCGAGGGGCCCATGATCGCGGTGAAGCGGCCGCGCTGGATGTCGACGTCGACCGCGTCCAGGGCGGTGACCCTGGTCTCGCCGGAGCCGTAGGACTTGGTCACCTGACGAGCCGAGGCGGCGACGGCGGCGGCACCGCCGGGGAGCTGGGGGTCGTACACGGCTGCTGCTGCCGTCGTCACTGTCGTCTCCTAAGAAGTGGGCCCACCCGTTGCCCCCAGCCTCGTCCGTTCCACCCGTCCGGCGACATCGCGCAGGGGATAGTTTTCGACCGGGAGTTAGCTACACCCTGCCGGTGCACCGGGGGCCCGGACCCGATCGCGCCGGGTCCGCCTCGGACCGGCGGGGATGTGATCCACGTTAGGAGCCGGGCGCTCGCGCCTCGTCATCCGACGGTAGGAAGCGGCCCAACCGGAGTTGTACGGGGTGCCGGCCCCCTCCCCCTAGGGGTCGGCCGGGGCCCGGTCAGGGTCCGCCCGTAGGGAGGCCCGCCGGGGCGAAGGCCCTGCTGGGGCGAGGGACCCGCCGACGCCGGGGCCCCGCCCGGCGGGTCGCCGGACGGGGCCTGGGGGTGCGGGGGCCGGCGCGCCGGGCGCCGGCCGGGCGTCAGGAGGCCAGGGCCGGGGCGGCCCGGCGCTCCAGGGCGGCCGCGAACCCGTCCACGACGGGGCGCAGCAGCACGTCGGTCTCGCGCTCGATCACGGTGGTGCCGTCCTCCCGGACGGTGATGTGACGGTCCAGCACGAACCAGCCCTGGGTGATGTGGTCGGCCCCCATCGAGCTGAGCACCGGCCGCAGCGCGTAGTCCACCGCCAGCACGTGCGCGGTGGAGCCGCCGGTGGCGAGCGGCAGCACGGCCTTGTCGCGCAGCGCGTACTGCGGCAGCACGTCCAGCAGCGCCTTGAGCAGGCCCGAGTAGGCGGCCTTGTAGACCGGGGTGCCGATCACCACGCCGTCGGCGGCCGCGAAGAGCTCCAGGGCGGCCGCCAGCTCGGGGTGCGACAGGTCGGCGGAGAGCAGCGCGTGCGCGGGCAGGCTGCGCACCTCGAAGGGGACGACGCGGTGGCCGCGCTCCTCAAGCCGCGCGTCGACGAGGCGCAGCAGTCGGGTGGTGCGGGAGGTCGGGGACGGGGAGCCGGAGACGGACAGGACGGTGGCCATGGGGTTCACCTCGGGGAGGAAGCGGGGCGGCGCTTCAACGGCGCGGGGCACTCACCGGGCGCGGGGCGCGCCGGTCGGCGGACGGCGACCGGCGGGGCGACGGGCAGCGGTGAGCGCGCTGCGCGGGCAGCGTCGGGAAGGAAGGAGGAGGAAGGTGGTGGGGTTCGACGGGCGAGCGTCAGCCACAACAGAGCGAACAGGACACACGCAGAAGGTCGACGTGCCGCCGACGCGTGAGGGTCCATCGCTGATCCATGGCAGTCATGCAAACACGCACCGTTCCGGGCGGTCAAGGATCGTCCCGTCAGACGAACACCAGGTGAGACGGATGGTGAGACGGGGGCGCGGGGGACCTGGTCCGGCGGGCGCCGGGAACACACCCGTCGGCACCTTGCCGCGGAACGATCCGGTGCGTGCATCAAAACTGCTACAAGGGCCCTGGTGGGGGCCCCGGGGGGAGTCACCGGTCCCGGCGTCGGGCATCCTCTCCCACATGAACACGTGGCAGGAGGGCCGCCCGGGGGGCGGCGGGAACCCGTACGGCGGCGGCAACGGTGGCGGTGGCCCGGCGTACGGGCAGGGCGGCGGCGCCGAGCGGCCGCTGCCCGCCTCGCTGAACCCGCGCGGGCCGGGCGCCCCGGCGCCCCGGCAGCCCCAGCCGCAGGCGCAGCCGCCCCAGCAGGCGCGGCAGCCGCAGGCGCCCGGGTACGGGCCCCCGCAGGGCCACGGCCCCGGCCCGGGGCGGCCCGGGCAGCCGGGCCAGGCCGGTGCGCGGCCGGGGGTCCCGGGCCAGGGCGCCCCCGGCGGTCCCGGCGGTCCGGGGACGCCCGGCGGTCCGATACCCCCCGGCGGGCCGCAGGCGCCCGCCGCCGCCCGCCCCTCGCGCTGGCCCCGGCGCCGGATCGTCAAGTGGTCGGTCTTCGGCGTGCTGATCGCCCTGATGCTGACCGCCGTCTCCACCTGGTTCTGGGCGGACTCCAAGCTCAACCACGAGGACGTGCTCGGCGACTACCCCGGCCGACCGGCCGCGGGCAAGGGCACCAACTGGCTGATCGTCGGCTCCGACAGCCGCAACGGCCTCTCCGACTCCCAGGAGGAGGACCTGCACACCGGCCACGCGGGCGGCAAGCGCAGCGACTCGATGATGATCCTGCACATCGGGGACAACGGGAACACCCTGATGAGCATCCCGCGCGACTCCTGGGTGCCGATCCCCGAGCACCCCGGCGAGAACGGCAAGCCCGTCAAGTCGACCACCGCGAAGATCAACTCGGCCTTCGCGGCGGGCGGCGGCAAGCTGCTCGCGCAGACCGTGGAGACGAACACCGGCATCCGCATCGACCACTACGCCGAGATCGGCTTCGCCGGCTTCGTGGGCATCGTCGACTCGGTCGGCGGCGTGGACATGTGCATCGAGCAGGACGTCAAGGACAAGGACTCCGGCCTCGACCTCAAGGCCGGCTGCCAGAGCCTCGACGGCACCCAGGCGCTCGCCTTCGTCCGCCAGCGCCACCAGATGGCCGACCAGGACCTCGGCCGGATGCGCAACCAGCAGAAGTTCCTCGGCGCGCTGGCCAAGCAGGCCGCCTCGCCGGCCACCGTGCTCAACCCGTTCACCTTCTACCCGCTGGTCTCCTCCGGCCTCGGCACGCTGATCGTCGACGACGACGCCGGGCTGACCGACCTGGGCTCGCTGTTCCTCGCCATGAAGGACGTCAACGGCGGCAGCGGCAGGAGCATCACGGTGCCGATCGCCAACCCGGACTTCAAGACCAACACCGGGGAGTCGGCGGTGAAGTGGGACACCGCGAAGGCCAAGCAGGTCTTCGACGCCTTCCGCAACGACACCGCCGTGCCGGACGTGAAGTAGCCGCCGACACGCGCGACCGGGCGTGACGGTCCGGCCACAATGGGTGGATGCCACTCGTCACCGCGCTGATCTACCGCCGCCGCCACCGCCTCCTGGGCCGCCTGGTCCAGGAGGCGCTCGCGTTCTACGGGATGGAGGTGCCGGCCGCGGCCGAGATCGGGCCGGGCCTCGTCGTGTTCCACCGGGGCTTCGGGACCGTGCTGCACCCGTACACCACGCTCGGCGCCGGGGTGACGCTGTACAACGGCGTGACCGTCGGACGGGCCGACCCGTGGGTGCCGCAGGAGGAGAGCGCGATGCGGCGGGTGGTGGTGGAGGACGGCGCGGTGCTGTGCGCGGGCGCCAAGGTGGTGTGCAAGGAGGGTGTGCTGACGGTCGGCGCGGGCACCGTCGTGGGCGCCAACGCCGTGCTGACCCGCTCGACGGGGCCGGGCGAGATCTGGGCCGGCGTCCCCGCCCGCCGGGTGGGCCTGCGGGCGGGGTGGCCGGCGGCGGCCGCGACGGCCTAGGCGCCGGGCCGGGCGTCGGGCCGGGTGTCGGTGAGCTGGGTGTCGGTGAGCTGGGCGCGGAAGACCGCGCTGTTGAAGTAGGCCCTGGCCTCGCGGATGAGACCCTCGTCGTCGAGTTCGTAGACGTTGATGCCGGACCAGTTGACCGGGCGGCCGTCCCGGGCGACCGCCGCGCCGCTCCACGCCACCGCGACGCTGCGGCCGACGGTGTGCGCCTCGCGCGGGGTGAGGCCGAGGAACGGGTCGAAGCCGGGGAGGACGGAGGCGATGAACGCGCGGATCGCCTCCCGCCCGACGATCGGCTCGCTGCCGACCGGGTCGTGAAACACGCCGTCGGCGCTGAAGGCGTCCGCCCAGGCGTCGGCGTCGCCCTGCTGGGAGGCGTGGAAGAACCGGAGCACGGCGGGGGGCATGGCGGGGAAGGTCATGACGGGTTTCCTCTCGGACGGGCGGGACTCGCGGGCGGGGCGGACGGTGCGGACGGGGCGGGACTCGCGGACGGGGCGGACCGGACGGAGGGCCGGCGGGCGGGGAGCAGGGCGCGCGCCAGGGCGAGGGCCGCACCGGCCGCCGTCAGCGCGCAGACGCCCGGCCAGCCGGCGGCGCCGTACGCCCTGACGCCGAGCCAGGAACCCGCGCTGCCGCCGAGGAAGGAGCAGGTCATGTACGCCGTGTTGAGCCGGCTGTGGATCTCCGGCGGCAGGGCGAACAGGCGCGCCTGATTGGCGACCTGGTTGGCCTGGACGGCGGCGTCGAGCAGCAGCAGCCCGAGCGCCAGCCCGGCCACGCCCACCGGACCGCCCGCCGAGCCCGCCGTGAGCACGGCCGCCGCCAGGAGGGCGGCGAGCAGGCAGCAGAGGTTCACCCGGTCCGCGCCGTACCGGTCGGCCCGGCGCCCCGCGGCCGGGGCGCAGAACACGGAGGCCGCGCCCAGCAGCGCGAACACGCCGACGGCCTGCGGGCCGTAGCCGTAGCGCGGACCGGTGACGAGCAGCGCGAGGCTGGTCCACACGGCGCTGAAGCCGCCGAACAGGCAGGCCTGGTAGAACGCGGAGCGGCGCAGTCCCGGTTCGGTGCGCAGCAGGCGGACGGTGTCGGCGAGCAGCCGGCGGTAGCCCGGGCGCTCGCGGGCGGGCGCGGGCGGCTCCCCCGGCAGGGCGGCCCGGAGGGCGACGGCGAGCAGGACGGCGAGGCCGGCCGCGACCAGGTAGGGGGCTCGCCAGCCGAGGGCGCCTCCGAGCAGCCCCCCGAAGGTGCGGGCGAGCAGCACCCCGGCGATCAGCCCCGCCTGCAGGACGCCGATCACGGCGCCGCGGCGCGCGCCGTCGACGAGTCCGGCGGCCATCGGGACCAGCAGTTGCGGCACCACGGTGGCGGCGCCGACCACCGCGCTCGCGGCGACCAGCGGTCCGAGCGCCGGGGCGAGTGCGGCGGCGAGCAGCCCGGCCGCGGTCACCGCGAGCAGCACGCTCAGCAGGGGCCGGCGGGGCAGCCGGTCGCCGAGCGGGACGAGCAGGAAGATGCCGGCCGCGTAGCCGAGTTGGGCGGCGGTGGCGATGGTGGCGGCGGCGCCGGGCGGCACGTCGAGGCCGTCGGCGATCAGCGGGGTGAGGGCCTGCGGGAAGTACACGTTGGCGACGGCGACGCCGCAGGCGAGCGCCATGACGAGCGGGGTGCCGCGGCGCAGGGGCGGTGTCGGCGGGGCGGAGCGGTTCACGGTTGCCGTCCTGGGTCGAGGAGCGGAGCACGCATCCGAACGAACCAGTTGGTTCGCTCGGCTCAATAGGATGCTAGGAGCGAGGATCTCTCGACGTCAAGCGAACCGTCCGGTTCAGTCGCCGCTACGATGACGGCATGGCGTACGACGCGAAGGCCACCCAGCAGCGCATCCTCGGCGCGGCGACCGACGAGTTCGCCCGGTACGGCGTCGCCGGCGCGCGGGTGGACCGGATCGCCACCGCCGCACAGGCCAACAAGCGGGCGATCTACGACTACTTCGGCGACAAGGACGGGCTGTTCGCGGCCGTCCTGGAGCAGTTGATGGCCGACCTCGCCGAGGCGGTGCCGCCCGCCCCGGCCGCGGGCGGGGACGCCCCGGCCACGGGAGACGGCGCGGCTGCCGCGGGGGGTCCGGCCGCCGACCTGGGCGCGTACGCCGAGCGGCTGTTCGACTACCACCGCGCCCACCCGCAGGCGCTGCGCCTGCTGATGTGGGAGGCGCTGCAACTGGGCGAGGAGTCCGTCCCCGGCGAGGAGCGGCGCACCCGGCACTACGACGACAAGGTCCGCGCCGCCGCCGCGGCCACCGGCCGCGACGAGGAGCAGGCGCGCACCCTGCTGTTCCTCACCATGGGCCTGGTCGGCTGGAGTCTGGCGATGCCGCAGGTGCGGCGGATGGTCCTCGGCGAGGACGCCTCCCCGGAGCGACTGCGCGGCGCGGTCGCCGACGCCGTCCGCCGCCTCACGAGCCGGAACGGCTAGGGCAACCGTCGCGCGGGGCTCAGTGGGCGACCACGCCCGGGAGGTGGCCGGTGGCGCACTCCGCGTAGCGGTGCACGGGCTCGCCCGGCCAGCCGTCGCCCTCGCCCACGACACCCTCCCGCTCGCCCGCGAAACCGTGGTGGATCACCTGGCCGCCGCGCCCGTCCGACCAGCAGGCGCGGGTCAGATGGACGACGAGGGTGGCCGGGTGCTGCGGCAGGGGGCGCTCCAGGACGAGTTCGCGCAGCCCCGCCCCCGGCGGGAAGGTCACCACGGCCTCGCTGGTCCGCAGCCGTGCCCGGCGCGGCTCGATCTCCACCGCCCAGTACGCCGACACGGTGACCTCCAGCCGCCCGTCGAGGCCGCCGCCGTCCGGCCGGACGTACTCCTCGTCGGGGACCCAGCGCGCGTGGTTGCGGATGTCGTCCGGGCCGAACCATTCCGCCCAGGTGACCCAGTAGCCCGCCACGCGCTTGATCGTCATGTCCTCGCGGACGATCCGGACCGGGATGCGGGTCAGGCTGGCGGGCTCGCTCAGCAGCAGGACGCGGCCGTCCCTGTCGACCCGGAGGTCCCCCTGCGGCTCGAAGGAGAGGACGGTCACCTGCTCGAAGGTCACCTCGCCGTCGTCCTTACGTCGACTGGTCTGCCTCATGAGTGAACCACCTTGCCAGGGAACGGAGTTGAACGACCCACGGCCACCCCCGCGGCGGGCCGGACGCGTCTCGCGCAGCATACGGTGCACGGTCGGTCGCGGCGCGTGATTCCGGCGAATCCCCGCAGACCAGGGGGCGCGCGGCTATTCTGCGCCTGCACATGCCGCCGCGCGCGCCCCTGGCCGCGTCTGCGCGCCCGGGAACACGCCCGCGCGACGGTGTGCCGGGCGGCGGTACGCGTCGGCCGCGCGCCCCACGGAAGGAGCCCACCCCGATGGGCGACGCACACTGGCGGGAGCTCCGCCGGGAGCCGATCCACAGCGCCTACGGCCGCGGCGCCGACCGGGTGACCTTCGAGATGCCCGACGGCCGGGAGGAGGTCTTCCACCTCGCCAACGAGTACGCGGCCGCGGCCGTCGTCGCCCTGACGCCGGACCACCGCATCGTGCTGACCGCGCAGTTCCGGCCCGGCCCGCAGACCGTGCTGTACGAACTGCCGGGCGGCGTGGTGGAGGCGGGCGAGTCACCCGAGGCGGCCGCCGCCCGCGAACTCGCCGAGGAGACCGGCTACCGGGGCGAGGTCTCCCTCGTCACCGCCACCTGGCACGACGCCTACTCCAACGGCGTGCGCTACGCCTGCGTCGCCACCGACTGCACCCCCACCGCCCGTCTCGCGCACGACCGCAACGAGTTCATCGACGTGGTGCTGATGGACCTCGCGGAGTTCCGCGACACCGTGCTGCGCCGCGGCCGGCTCTCCGACGTCGGCCCCGCCTACCTGGGCCTGGACCGCCTCGGCCTGCTGTAGAGCCGGACGGCGCCCTCCGGCCATCGGGCCCCGGGCCCAGGGCCCGCCCGTTCAGTCGCGGGGTGCGGCGAACTCGCGGAGGTACGCGCCGGCGTAGGCGGCCGCCTCCTCGCGGCTGGTGCACGGGGCGGCGCCGGGGGCGGGGGTGCCGCGGGAGCCGTCGGCGGCCTGCGCGGTCCAGGTCCAGTGGCCGGTGGCCAGGTCCTGGGTCAGCTCGGCCTCGCCGTCGAAGAGTTCGAGGAGCACGGGGGCCGCGCCGGCGGACGACGGGCGGGGGACGGCGTCGGGCCACTTCTTGCGGGCGCCCTGACGGGTGATGCCCCAGGCGGCGCCCAACTGCTCGTAGCTCGCGCCGTGCGAGCCGGCGGTGCCGGCGGCGACCGCCGTCAGCCGCTTGACCTCGGCGTCGACCAGCTTCCAGCCGGCGAGCACGGTGAGCGCCACGTCGGCCGGGTCGCCGTCCCACATGCGGTGCTCGGGCTGTCCCGTCGCCCGGGCGCGGAGGGCCGAGGCGAGCGGGTTGAGGGCGTCCAGCAGGGCGGTGGCGAGGGCGGTCTGCTCGTCGGGGGTGATCTCGGGAGTCGGCATTCGACAACTATAGTTAACAATCCAGGTTTTGGTAACTGAAGTTGTCGAACGGGTCGACGCAGGAAGTCGGACGGGCCGACTTCCTGCGCGGCGGCGGGCATCAGCGGATGTAGACGCTCCGGCCGGCGATCGGCGCGTAGGTCTCGCCGGGGGCGAGCACGTGCTCGATCTGCCCCGTGCAGCCCGAACCCGTCCAGACCTGGACGCCCGAGTCGGTCAGGTTGGTCACCGTCGGGCGGACGAAGTCGCCCAGCTGGAGGCACCCGCTCGGGTCCTGGTGCGCGGAACCGTCGATGATCAGCACCCCGTGGGCCGCGTACGCGGTGTTCGGGACCGCGACGGCCAGGGCGGCCGCCGCCAACCAGGCCCCGAGAACGGTGACGGTGCGTCGCTTCATGCGTCCACTCCCCTTCGGCCGGAGCGGGACCGCCCCGTTGCGGCCCCGCCGGTGCGGTTCAAGGTAGTGAGGCGATGACGCGCGGCGACGGAACGACGGGCGCGGCGACACGGACCTGGAACGGGAAGTCGGACGGGCCGACTTCCTGTGCGGCGCCGGCTGTCACACCGGGGCGCCGGGATCCGTCACGCCTTGCGCCGCGACGGTGCGGGGCCCTTGGTGTACCCAGGTACCGGAAGGGGTGTCCCGAGGTCCAGTGATCGGGGTGCGGCCCTGCGGCAGTCTTGGGTGCGCAGGAACGGGACGCGAAGAAGGCGGCCACGAGGCCGGCACGAGGGGGAGGAACGGTCGTGAGCGACGACAACACCGTTACGGGGAACGGGAAGCGGGACACCGGGCGGGGACCGCTGCGGCTGCTCCGCCCGCTGCTCAACGCCTTACGGGCCACGGTGCACAGTGCGGCGCTGGCCGCCTTCGTGGTACCGCAGATCGCCCTGCTCACCGCGGCCTCCTTCGCCGGCGGCCTGATGGGCCTCGGCGTGGGCATCCTGCTGGTGCCGCCGCTCGCCCTGGCGGTCCGCCGGCTGGCCGGGCTGCGGCGCACCCTGGCCGCCCGCTGGTCCGGCACCGAGATCCGCGAGCCCTACCTGCCGCAGCCGGAGGCCGAACCGGGCTTCCGCGGCCTCTGGGCGCGCTCCCGGACGATCCTGACCGACCCGGCCACCTGGCGGGACCTGAGCTGGCTGCTCGTGGACCCGGCCGTCGGCTTCACCCTGCTGCTGCTCCCGCTGACCGTCATCGGCTACGGCGTGCTCGGCGTGCTGTCGCCCTGGATCTGGGAAACCCTCGCGGCCCACGGCGGCGACAACACGTTCCTGTGGGTGCACATCACGGACGCCGACAGCGCCCGGACCGCCGCCCTGCTCGGGCTGCCCGTCGTCCCGGCCGGCCTCGCGCTCGCCCCCGCCGCGCTGCGCGCCCACACCGCGATCGCCAAGGCGCTGCTCGGCCCGACCGCCCACGCCGAGGCACTGGCCGCCCGCCGCAAGGTCGCCCACCTCACCGAGACCCGGCGCGACGCGCTGAACGCCCAGGCCGCCGAACTGCGCCGGATCGAACGGGACCTGCACGACGGCGCGCAGGCCCGGCTGGTGGCCATGGGCATGAACCTGGGCGTCGCCGAGCGGCTGGTCGAACGCGACCCGCAGGCCGCCAAGCAGCTGCTGGCCGAGACCCGCCAGGCCTCCGCGACCGCCCTCGACGAGCTGCGCGACCTGGTTCGCGGCATCCACCCGCCGGTCCTGGCGGACCGCGGACTCGTCGACGCGGTACGGGCGTTGGGCATGAACAGCCCGCTGGACGTGACGGTCTCCGCCGACCTGCCGGGCCGCCCCGAGGCGCCGGTCGAGTCCGCCGTCTACTTCGGCGTCTCGGAAGCCCTGGCCAACGCCGCCAAGCACTCCGGCGCGGCCCGCGTGGACGTCCAACTCTGGTACGCGGACGGCCTGCTGAAGGCCCAGGTCACCGACGACGGGACGGGCGGCGCCGACCCCTCGCGCGGCACCGGACTGCGCGGCCTGGAGCGCCGGCTTGCTACCTTCGACGGACTCCTGGCCGTCCGCAGCCCGCACGGCGGCCCCACCACCCTGACCATGGAGCTGCCGTGCGCGTTGTCCTCGCCGAGGACCTCTTCCTCCTGAGGGACGGCCTGGTCCGGATGCTGCAGGCCTACGACTTCGAGGTCGTGGCCGCGGTGGACACCGGACCGGACCTCCTGCGGGCCCTGCTCACCGAGCGCCCCGACGTGGCGGTGGTCGACGTACGGCTGCCCCCGACGTTCACCGACGAGGGCCTGCGGGCCGCACTGGAGGCGCGACGGCACCTGCCCGGACTGCCGGTGCTGGTGCTCTCCCAGTACGTCGAGCAGCTCTACGCCAAGGAGCTGCTCGCCGACGGGCACGGCGCGATCGGCTACCTGCTGAAGGACCGGGTGTTCGACCCCGACCAGTTCGTGGAGACGGTCCAGCGGGTGGCGGCGGGCGGCACCGCGCTCGACCCGCAGGTGATCGCCGCGCTGGTCGGCAGCACCGGGCACAGGAAGCCGCTGGACCGGCTGACGCCCCGGGAGCGCGAGGTGCTGCAGCTGATGGCGGAGGGGCGCTCCAACGGCGCGATCGCCGAGCGCATGGTGATCACCGAGCGGGCGGTGAAGAAGCACACCACCAACATCTTCCTCAAGCTCGACCTGCCGCCCTCGGAGGAGGACCACCGCCGGGTGCTGGCGGTGCTGGCCTTCCTGGAGGTCGCCTCCTAGAGCCGGGGGGGGCGGCAGGGCGCGCTACGCCGCCAGGAGCGGCGCGAGTTCGGCGGCCCACTCCGGGTACAGGGCGACCTTCTCCTCGTGCAGGGCGAGGATCCGCCCGGCCAGAGCGGGCGTCATGTCGTCGGACAGGTCCGGCCCGATGGCGATCCTGGCGAGGTGGGGCAGGATCTCCGGGTCGCCGGCCAGGTGGACCGGGTCGTGCATGTAGCGCCGCAGGGCCGGCAGGTCGGGGATGCCCACGCAGTAGGCGTGTGTGAAGCCGTCGGGGTCACCGAGGTTCTCGCCGACGGTCGAGAAGACGACGGACTCGACGGAGGCGGTGCGCCGCATCCGGGCGAGCACGTGCTCCCGCTCCTCGTCGGTCGCCGTCTCCTTGAACGCGAAGCGCAGCATGTGAACGATCACGCCGGTCCCACCCCTTCAACTTGAACTGGCTGGTTCAGAAATCTGTTCTTTATGGTTCAGCCCTAGACTGAACCCATGGGTTCAGAAGTGTCAACCGGCAACGGGCGCAGAGCCCGTGGGCGCGACGAGCGGCGGCAGGCGATCGTGGACGGTGCGTTCGCGGTGTTCGCGCGGCGCGGCTACGCGCAGACCTGCGTCCAGGAGGTCGCCCAGGAGGCGGGCGTCGCCAAGCCGACGGTCTACAACCACCTCTCCGACAAGGAGAGCCTGTACCGCGAGGCCGTCGAGTCGGCCGCCGACCGGGTCGGCGCGCGGGGCCTCGCCGTCGTGGACGGACTGCGCGAGGTCGCGGCGGACGCCGACCCGCGCGAGGGGCTGCGGGCCGTGGGCCGCGGTCTGCTGCGGGTCTGCCACGACGAGGACGCGCGCGCTGTCCACCGGCTGGCGGGCGCCGAGACCGCACGGTTCCCGGACCTGCCCGCGAGCGCCCGGGAGCGGACGGCCCTGCGGCTGCGCTCCGCCCTCGCCGACCGCCTGGCCCGCCTGGTCCTCGCCGGGCGCCTGCGCGCGTGCGACCCGGAGACCGCCGCCGAGCACTTCCTCGCCCTGCTCACCGGCCCGCTGGAGTACCGGCCCGACGCCGATCCGGACGCCGTCGCGGAGGCCGCGGTGGAGGTGTTCCTCCGCGCCTACGGGGAGGTGCGGGGGTAGCGGCGCCGACCGGAGAGCCGCCCCGTTCGTCCACGTCACTACCCTGGGCGGCAAACGCGGCACCGTGTCGCGCGATGCCGGGGGTGGACATGGGACGGGTACGACGGGCGGCCGGAACGCAGACCTTCACCGACCTGCTCCGCCATCCGGGGCGCCTCGCCGAGCAGTTCACGGGAGCCGCCGCAGGGCGCGCCGAGGCGGACGTGAGGGCTCTGCACGCGGGTGAGGCCCGCGAGGTCACCGCCTTCCTCCGTGACGGCGAACGCTTCCGGCAGGGCTCACTGCTGCTGGACCCCGTCGCGGCCCCACCGGTGGCGTGGCGGCCGTTCCGGGCGTTCGGCCGGGCCGGTGAGGGGGTCGCCCTGGTCGGACGGCACGGTCTGACGGCGCTGTCGGACAGCGCGGTCAGATGGCGCGGGCGGCGGTGCGGAGGCGGTGTTCGGCGGGGGCGACGTGGGGTGGGGTGGTGGTGAAGAGGACGCGGAGGGGCGAGGCTGCGGTGAGGGTGGTGGCCGCCGCCGCGTCCAGGATGGCCAGGAGGGTGGAGAGTTGGGTGGGCGGCTCGTCGGCGAGGAGGGCGTCGGCCGCCGTGACCAGGACGAGGAGGCGGGTGGTGGTCCCGGCGCCGGGCGGGTGGAGGACGTCGTGCAGGCACTCCTCGAAGGCGTCCCAGTTGCGGCCGAAGTAGCTGGGAAAGGCCAGGGATTCGGCCCACTCGGTGAACAGGGCGGCCCTGGTGCGGCAGTGGTCGCCGCGGACGAGGCGGAGCCGGTGGGTGCCGGTGGCGAACCCGGCCCAGGGCCGGCCGGGCAGGAGGTCCCAGCGGGCCGGGCCGAGGGGTGCGTCGGGCGTATCGGCCGCGTCGGGCGTGTCAGCAGCCATCGGAGATCTCGCGGAAGTCGGCGTAGTGGTCGGCGGTGTACCAGGCATCGCCGGTGGTGGCGTCGCGGACCAGGCGCTCGGCGTCACGGCGGGTGGTGGGCGTCGGGCGGGGGTTGACGTCGTACTCGCGGTAGGTGCCGCCGGACGGGAGGTCGCCGCTGCGGTTGCCGTACGGGTTGCTGCCGCGGACGTACTGCGGGCCGGGGAGGCGGAAGTCGACCGGCTGGGGGTTGCCGGGCCAGCCGAGGGCGCGCCAGGTGTCGCAGGCCCGCGCGACCTGGGGCGGGAAGTCCTCGACGGGGAGCGGGGGTTGGATGATCGCCCGAGTGGCGGGGACCGACCAGGCGGGGGCGGCGGGAAGGACGCAGCAGGCGAGCGCGAGGACCAGGGCGGCCCGGGCCGGACGGCGGAGGGTCATGGGTACCCGTTTCGGTGCGAGGGGCGGTTGCATCGAAGGGGTACCGCGCGGGGGTTGGCCGGATGGGCGGGCGCGCCGGGGCCGGGCACGCCGCTCACCCGTCCGGGTGGTGTGGCGGTGAGCGGGCGTCAGCCGGAGAGAGTGAGGACGACCTCGTCGATCTCCTCGCCGCGGGCGTTCGCGAAGCCGCGCTCACGGCGGGTCACCACGAATCCGCACTTCTCCAGGACGCGGACGGAGCCGCCGTTGTCGGCGGCCACGCGGGCGTGCAACGGACGCTCCAGCAGGGCGGCGAGCAGTTCGCGCAGCGCGGCGGTCGCCGCCCCACGGCCCCAGTACTCGCGCCCGATCCAGTACGTGACCTCGCGCTCCCCGGGCGGACCGAAGACGCCGACGTGGCCGAGGACCTCCCCGTCCACACCGACGACGGTGCGCACGAGGACGGCCGGATCGCGGCGGAGCCGCTCCCAGTGCGCGTCGAACCACACGCGGTCCGAGGGGTCCTCGGCGGTGAACGCCGCCAGGCGGATCCCCTCGGGGTCGCTCGTCTGCGCGAAGAGGACGGGCAGGTCGCCGTCCCGGACTTCCCGCAGGGTGACGTCCATGGGTCAGTCGAGACAGAACTCGTTGCCCGCGATGTCCTGCATCACGATGCAGGACTCGTTCTCGCCGTCGGCCTCCATGACGTACAGGCAGACCGCGCCGAGCGCCACCAGCCGGTCACGTTCGGCCTTGAGGGTGGCGAGGCGCTCCTCCCCCACGAGTCCAGTGCCGGCGCGGACGTCGAGGTGCAGCCGGTTCTTGACGACCTTGCCCTCGGGAACGCGCTGGAAGAGCACGCGCGGGCCCTCGCCGGTGGGATCGGTGCAGGCGAAGTACTGGGGCTCCTTGTCGGGCGACTCCGAGCGGTCGAAGTCGTCCCAGGTGGCGAACCCGTCCGGGGGTGAGGCGACGTATCCCAGCACCTCGCACCAGAAGCGGGCCAGGCGCGTGGGTTCCGCGCAGTCGAAGGTGACCTGGAACTTCTTGACCGATGGCATCCGGCGAGCGTAGCAAGCGGAACTCGCCCGTTCGATCGGATTTTCGGGGGTCAGTCGGGCTGGTCGTCGTCGGTGTGGTGGTGGATTTTGAGGGCGGTGATGACGCCGGTGATCACGGTGGTGAGGGCGAGGGCGAGGAGGGCGGCGAAGGCCGCGCCGATGAGGAAGTTCACGGGGTCCTGGTCCCCTCACGGAGGAGGGTGAGGAGGTTGAGGAGGGTGGCGACGGAGGTGTCGCCGAAGTCGACGAGGAGGCGGCCGTCGATGGTGGTGCCGTTGACGGCGGCGGAGCCCCACTGGATGCCGAACGGCTTGCCGCGCTCGTGGAGTTCGCGGAGGAGGTAGGTGACTTCGAGGTCGGTGTAGGTGCGCAAGGTCGGGTCGCCGGGGGTGAGGGGGGCGTTCACGCGGCGGCGTCCAGCTCGAACCAGGTGACCTTGCCGATCTTGGTGGGGGTGGCGCCGAAGCGGTGGGTGAGGGCGCGGACGAGGTGGAGGCCGCGCCCGGAGAGGGAGTAGGGGTCGGCGGGGGTGGTGGGGGGTTCGGGGAGGGTGGGGCTGTCGTCGCACACGGAGACGCGGAGGGTGCGGGGGCGGAGGACGACGATGACGCGGGGGGCCTGGCAGCCGGCGTGCCGCCAGGCGTTGACGTAGAGCTCGTGGAGGGCGAGCTCGGCATCGGCGATGGCGTCCGGCTGCCAGTGGGAGGTGAGGAGGGCGGAGCGCAGCTCGTCGCGGGCGGCGGACCAGTCGGGCGGGTTGAGGGCACACATAGGAGACCTCCGTGGGGTGGTGGTGAGGGAGTTGGGGAGGTGTCGCCGTGAGCCAGGCCGGTGCGGTTGCTCTTCGGCGCCCGGGCAGCAGGTACCTACTGCCCCTGAAGAAGGCTTTACTGACGGACCGTTGGGTTCCGACGGCCATGACAGTACATCCAAAGTTCCTCATGAGATACCGATCCGGCTAAGGTTCACCCTCAGGTGCACTCTCCGAGGCGCTGGTGGACCAAAGCCGAGCCCGCGCTGCACACTTGAGCTACTTCACGTAAGGACAGAGCCATGCCGCCACGCCGACACCCAACCTTCAGGCAGCGCCGGCTCGGGGCCGAACTGCGCCGAATCCGCGAAGGGGCGTCACTCAGCGGCCCGCAGCTGGCCAGGATTCTTGACATCGACGTGAGCCAGATCAGCCAGATGGAGACCGGTCGAATCGGCGTCAGCCGTCAGCGGATCCGCGCGATAGCCGATGCCTGCAGATGCCTCAACGACCCGCTCATCCAAGCCTTGGGCGACATGACCCAGGATCGATCGAAGGGGTGGTGGGAGGACTACCGAGGTTCACTGCCCGCCGCCTTCTTCGAGTCCGCCGAGCATGAGGAGTTCGCCGCGGGAACCATCAGGGTGTGGGCGGCGATGTTCCTGCCGGGAGTCCTGCAGACGGCCGACTACGCAAAGGGCATCTTCAGTCGGAGGGTCCCCGGCCTCACCATCGACGAGATCGACCTCCGGACCGCCTTCCGCACCCAACGGAGGAATTTCTTGCTTCGGCACCCGGAGAAAAAATTTGAGGCATACATTCACGAGTCGTGCCTTGTGACGCGCTTCGGCGGCACCGAGGTACTGCGAAAGCAGCTACTGCGCCTCGTCGAGGATTCACATCGCAGCAATGTGACGATCCGCATCACCCCCTTCAAGGCCGAGACATTCCCTGGAGTGATCGAGAGCTTCATCTACAGCTACGGCGAGGTCGCGGAACTTGATACCGTGGAGACCGACTCCTCGCGGGGACCGGAGTTTTACGACGCGCCAAACGAGCTGGCAGGATACAGGGCCGTCCTGGACCGCATCGAGAAAGCCTCCCTCGACGAAGAGGAGTCGCGCGAGATGCTCACCGCGACGTCCCGAGAGTTGAAGGACTGAAGTGCCGCAGAATAAATGGCAGAAGTCGTCTTTTAGTAGCTCAGCCGACGAGTGCGTAGAAGTTCGTGTCGTGGACAGGACCGTCGAGCTTCGCGAGTCCGAGTGCGGCCACATTATTGCCCGAACCAGCCCACTGAAGTTTGCAAATCTCCTCGATTGCATCAAAGCTGGGGAATTCGACCACCACGCCGCCTGATACCGGTCAAGTCCGGCTGCTCGATCGAAAGGTTCTTCCTACCACCATGGGCTCGCAGCACTACGCCGTCATCAAGACCAACCACGGCTCCATCACCGCCAAGCTCTTCCAGTTCCACACCCCTCGCACCGTGCGCAACTTCGTCGAACTGGCGGAAGGCTCCCGGGAGTGGACCGATCCCTCGACCAACTCCCCCACCACCGCCCCGCTCTACAACGGGACGACCTTCCACCGCGTCATCCCCAACTTCATGGTCCAGGGCGGCGACCCCCTCGGTGACGGCACCGGCGGCCCCGGCTACGCCTTCCCCGACGAGTTCCACCCCGAACTCTTCTTCACCAAGCCCTACCTCCTCGCCATGGCCAACGCGGGCCCGAACACCAACGGCTCCCAGTTCTTCATCACCACCCGCGCCACGCCGCACCTCAACCGCAAGCACACCATCTTCGGCGAGGTCACCGACCCCGACAGCCAGAAGGTCGTCGATTCCATCGCCGCCACCCCGACCGGCCCCGGCGACCGCCCGCTCGAACCCGTCGTCATCGAGTCGATCACCATCGAAATCCGCTGACGCCCCACCCGGAGTAGGAAGTCGGCCCCGCCGACTTCCTACTCCGTCCCACCCCCGAACACCACCCCGCCCCGTACGGATCCCCCGCCGCCCGCGGCAACCTCACGCTCGCCGGCAAGCCGCTCACCCCGCTGCCCACCCGCACGGCCGTGCAGGCCCTGTTCGTCGCGGCGGCGGTGGCGGCTTCAAGGTTCGGATCTCGGCCCGGCCCGATGGTGGGCCGGCGTCCCCGGTGGGACTCGGGGTCGTGGCGCGCGTTCTGACGTGACGGATGCCGCATGGCCCGGCGGCTGCCACCGGGCCGTTGCCACGGCGGGTGCGGGACCGCTTCACGGCGCCGCCGGACGCCCCATTCGCTCACGGGCCGTTTCGCCGCGCCGCGCCACCGGGACCGTGCCCGTCGCCTCGGCCAGGCCGTACGGCGGCATGTCGATGTATATCGCCTCGTGGGAGCCGGCCGGCACCACGAAGGTCTCGTGCCAGATGCCGACGTTCCCCGCACCTTCGCGAGCCAGGCGGTTGAAGGCCGCCCAGGCCGGCCGGTGCTCCTGGCCCTGATCGGCGGCGTAGGCGAGCAGCTTCTCCGGCGACTCCCAGTACTGGACCAACTCGACCACCCGGGGCAGGCCCAGCCGCATCCGGTAGCCGAGCAGTCCGCTGTGCGGATCCTCGGCGAGCTCCTTGAGCATGCGCGGCATCGCGGCCGAGGCCGGCCACCAACTGCGCAGCGCGCGGAACCGGTTGATTCGCATCCCGATGTGGAACACCACCACTGAACCCTCATGATCGGCGGTGGTCCGGCCCCGGATCAGCGTTGCTGCCATGACGAAGTGCCTCCTCGGCGCGCCGTGTTCGGCCGCGCTTGATGGGTAGCTGAACTATCCTTGTAGGATACTTGCACTATCTTTACGAAGGGTGCAAGTGGATGCGACTCGCGGAACTGAGTGAACGCAGCGGGCTCCCGACCGCGACGATCAAGTACTACCTGAGGGAGCAACTCCTGCCGCCCGGCGTGCTGGTGAGCGCCAAGCAGGCCGAGTACGGCGAGGATCACCTGCGTCGACTGCGGCTGGTGCGGGCGCTGATCCAGATCGGCCGGATGCCGATCGCCACGGCCCGCGAGGTCCTGACCGCCATCGACGACGAGAGCCTCGACCAGAACGACCGCCTCGGTATGGCCGTCGGCGCACTGCCCCCCGGCCCGGCCCAGCCCGACCAGGACGACCGGGCCACCGCCGCCGCGCGCCGCGAGGCCGACCTCCTGCTCGACTCGCTGGGCTGGACGAACTGCGAGGACGCCTCATCGGGGCCCTACCGCGCGCTCGTCACCGCGCTGGCCGCGCTGGCCGCACTCGGTTACCCGCACGACCTCGACCACCTGGTGCCGTACGCCCAACAGGCCACCCGGCTGGCAGCGCACGACCTGGACATGGTCCAGGAGTACGAGAGCCCGTCGGAGCAGATCGAGGCAGCCGTGGCCCTCACCGTGCTCTACGAGCCCATCCTGCTGAGCCTGCGCCGCCTCGCCCATGCGCGGGAGAGCACCCTGCGCCACGGAACCCGCGCCACCGGCCGGTCGACCACGTAATCGGCGCCGGCCGTCACCCGCTGCTCGGTCAAGGCCCACTCGGCATCCGTCACGTCAGAACGCGCCACGATCCCGGACTGCCAGAGACACCGGCCCACCATCGGACCAGGCCACATCCGCACCTTGAACAGCTCCTGGCGCCGCCCGGCCGCCGCCGGGAGGGCTCTCAGCCTACGACCGCAAGCCGCGGCGGCACCCAGGTGCGGTGCCGGAGGATCGCCCGGATCGCGACCCGGGAGGGCGTGAGCCGCATCGCCGCGACCTGCATCGACGGGCTGGTCTTCGACCGGTTGGGGAGCGGCGGCGAGGTGCCGCGCGAGGCGCTCGAAGGGCTGGTCGCCGCTGCCCTGCGCCGCGGCAGAGAGTAGCGGAGCGCAGGAAGTCGGACCCGCCGACTTCCTGCTCCGGCGTGCTCCGCAAACGCGCGGACGCGGCCCGCCGTGGTGTGCGGGCCGCGTCCGAGTGCGGGCTTGAAGGGGCGAGCCCTTACTCCACGATGCCGGACTTGGCGATGGTGACCTTGGCCTTCGGGGCGCCGCTCTGCGAGCCGAGGCTCTCGATCTTCGTCACCAGGTCCATGCCGTCGACGACCTCGCCGAAGACGACGTGCTTGCCGTCCAGCCAGTCGGTCACGATGGTGGTGATGAAGAACTGCGAGCCGTTGGTGTTCTTGCCCGCGTTGGCCATCGAGAGCTGGCCCGGCTTGGTGTGCTTCACCTGGAAGTTCTCGTCCGCGAACTTCTCGCCGTAGATGCTCTTGCCGCCGGTGCCGTTGCCGCGGGTGAAGTCGCCACCCTGCAGCATGAACGCCGGGATGATGCGGTGGAAGGACGAGCCCTCGTAGCCGAAACCGTTCTGGCCGGTGGCCAGCTCACGGAAGTTGCGCGCGGTCTTCGGGACGATGTCGTCGAAGAGCGTGAAGACGATGCGGCCGGCCGGCTCGTCGTTGATGGTGATGTCGAAGAAAACGTTTGAACCCATGCAGGGATCATGGCATGCCGGGCGTCCCGACGCGCGGCACCCCCCGGCGTCCGGTCACGCTCCGCCGACCGGTGATCAACGGAATCGGCCCCCCTCGGGACGGTGCGGGGGCCAGGATGGCGGCGTGAAGAACGGGGAGGACAGGGTCCGCAACGAGGTCAGCGGCAGCGACGTCGGCAAGGTGTTCCAGGCCGGAACCATGCACGTCGCCCTCGGGGCGGCCGGTGGTGGACCGGCGCCGACGGCGCTCGCGTCGCTGCCCGCGCCCCCGGTGGACCTGGTGGGGCGCGGCGAGGTGTCGGAGGCGCTCCTGGCGCTGCTCGCGCCCTCGGCAGGGGACGGCGGGCCGGTACTGGTGTCCGCCGTGGCGGGGCTGGCGGGTGTCGGGAAGACGGCGCTCGCACTGTACGCGGCGCACGAGGCCGTGCGACGCGGCTGGTTCCCGGGCGGGGTGCTGTACGTGCCGCTGCGCGGCTACCGGCCCGGGGTGGCGGTGAGCGGCGAGCAGGCGGTCGGCGCGCTGCTGCGGGCGCTCGGCGTCCGCGACCACGACGTGCCGCCGACGGCGGAGGAGCAAGCCGGGCTGTACCGCTCCGAGCTGGCCCGGCGGGCGAGCGGGGACGGTGCGGTGCTGGTGCTCGCCGACGACGCCTCGGCGGTGGAGCAGGTCGCTCCGCTGGTACCGGCGGACTCCTGCCACCGGCTGCTGGTCACCTCGCGGGACAGCCTGCACTCCCCCGGCTTCCCGGCCCGGCTGCTGCCGCTCGGGGTGCTGGGGGCGGCGGAGGCCGGGGAACTGGTCGCGACGGCGCTGCGGCGGGCCCGGCCGGAGGACGGGCGGGCGGCGGCGGAGCCGGAGGCGCTGGCGGCGATCGCGGAGCACTGCGGGCACCTGCCGCTGGCGCTGCAGATCGCGGCGGCGCTGCTGGTGGACGATCCGGGGCTGCCGCTCGCCGATCTGGCGGAGGAGCTGACTGACAGAGGGAGCCGACTGGACGCCCTTCGGCACGGGGACGGCGGCGGGATGTCGCTCGCGGTGGCGGGGGCGTTCGAGCTCTCGTACCGGCGACTGCCGGAGGAAACGGCCCGGGTCCTGCGGCTCACGACGGTGAACCCGGGGCCGGACGTGTCGACGGAGGCGGTCGCCGTGCTGGCCGAACTGGGGAAGGCAGCGGCACGGCGGCACCTGGCGGCCCTGGCCCGGGCGAACCTGCTGGCGGAACAGCCGGTGGGGTCGGGGCGGTGGCGGGCGCACGACCTGGTGCGGCTGTACGCGGCGCGGCTCGCGGAAGGGGACCGGGCGTCGGCATGGAGCCGGCTGTGGAAGCACTACGTGGACACCGCGCGCGCTGCTTCCTTCCACCTCCCCGGACAGATCAACGGTAAGCACCTCAACAGCCTGTTCACCGACCAGACCACCGCCCTCGCCTGGCTCGACGCCGAACGCGCCAACCTCACGACCGGTATCGGGCTCCCCGAGACCGACACCCGATCCATCCTCGACGTGGGCTTCGTCCTCGGCGTCTACCTGCTGTACAGCCGGCACCACCACGATGACGCGCTTCACGTGGCCGGTCGAACCCTTGAGGCCGCCACAACGGCCGACGACAGTCACTCGACCGCCGCCGCGTTCAGTCTGCGCAGCGCCGTCCTGCGGGAGATGGAGATGCTCGACGCCGCGATCGAGTCCGACCTGAAGTCCGTCGAAGTCTTCCGCAGCCTCAATGACCCGCTGTCCGAAGCCCAGGCCCTCCTCGCACTCGGCATCACTCTGGCACGGGCACAGCGATTCGAGGAGGCGATCGACATCAATACCCGGGCACTCGCCATCCATCGCGAACACGGCGATCGGCACCGTGAAGCGCAGACCATGATCGGCCTTGCCACCGTCCAGGCGACCATGGGGCGCCACGATCACGCGATGGCCACCCACCGCCAGGCCTTGGCCCTCTGCGAGTCCATCCCCAACCCCTACCTGGAAGCCGTCGCGCTCGTCGGTGTCAGCCACTCCCTCCATGCCGCCGAACGATTCGACGAAGCCGTGCCCTTGCTCCTACGCGCTCACGCCCGCCACCTAGAACTCGGCAACCGGTTCGGCGAAGCCGTGGTCCTCGTCAACCTCGGCACCACTCTGGCCCACACAGGACGGCATGAGGAAGCCGTGGAAGCGTGCGCCAAGGCGGTCTCCATCCATCACGCCATGGGCAACCGATTCGAAGAGGGCAGCGCTTTGGGGAATCTCGGTGTTGTCCTGCAAGCCCTGGGCCGCAGGGAGGAGGCCGTAGCCGCGGTCAGCCGGGCAGTCGCCCTCCTTGAGGAGTTCGGTCACGCCGAGGCCGGTGACCTTCGGGTGATCCTGGCGGAGCTGGGGCGGACGAAGTAGGCCGCTACTCCGCCTTGTGGGCGAGAAGGTAGGCCTGCGGGGTCCGCTCGCCCTCCTCCGGTTCGCGGATGAGGCGGGTGGTGACCTTCAGGCCGGCTTCGGTGGCCAGCTGCTCGATCGCGTCGGGCTGTTGGCGGCGGAAGTCGAGGGTGACGGGGTGGCCGAAGGGGTCCTCGATACGCAGGGCGTCGTCGCCGACCTGGAAGGCGAGGACCAGCGGGGCTCCCGGAGCGAGGACGCGGTGGAACTCGGCGAAAGCCCTCGGCAGCTGCTCCGCCGGGGTGTGGATGATCGAGTACCAGGCGACGATGCCGGACAACTCGCCGTCGCCGTAGGGCAGGTCGAGCAGGGAGCCGACCCGGAAGGGGATCTCCGGGTGCGCCGCCCGGGCCAGTTCCACCATCTGCGGGGAGAGGTCGAGGCCAGTGACCTCCAGGCCGAGGGCGGCCAGGTGGCCGGTGATCCGGCCCGGGCCGCAGCCGAGTTCGGCGACGCGGCCGCCGCCGGCCGTCGTCACCAGCTCGGCGAAGGCGGCCAGCACGGCCCGGTCCCAGGTCGCGGTGGCCAGCGCGCCGCCGTAGCGGTCGGCGTAGTCGGCGGCGACGGCGTCGTAGAACGTCCGGGCGGCGGTGAGGAATTCGGGCTCGGTGGTGGTCACGGCGGTCGACCCTACCGGGGTTAGGATCGGCCGGTCGGGAGGGGCGGGAGGGGACACTGTGAAGATGCGGGTCGGGGTCTATCTGGCGCATCCGAAGCCGGGGAGCTTCAACCACGCGCTGTTCGAGGCCGTGGTGGACGAGCTGCGGGAGCAGGGCACCGAGGTCGTCGCGCACGATCTGTACGCCGAGGGGTTCTCGCCGCTGCTCGGCGCCGAGGAGACGGAGACGGTGGCCGCGAGCGCGTCCGCCGAGGACGGGCAGCTCGCGCTGCACCGGGCCGAGGTGGCGACGCTGGACGCGCTCGTCCTCGTCCACCCCAACTGGTGGGGCATGCCGCCCGCCGTGCTCGCCGGGTGGGTGCAGCGGGTGATGGTGCCGGGCGTCGCGTACAAGCTGGGGTCGGCGGACGGGGAGCCCGTCGGGCTGCTGCGGGCCGGGCGGGCGCTGGTGCTGAACACCTCGGACACCCCGGAGGCCCGGGAGCACGAGGAGTTCGGGGATCCGCTGGAGCGGATCTGGGCGGCGTGCGTGCTGCCCTACGTCGGTGTGACGGACGTTCGCAGGCGGGTGTTCCGCACGGTGACCGATTCCTCGGCCGGCGAGCGCGCGCAGTGGCTGCGCCAGGCGCGGCAGGAGGTGGCGGCGCTGATCGGCTGACGCGGACCGGAGGAAGTGCGCGCGGGCGCGTAGACGGCGGCCGGCGGAATGATCGTCCGGAGCGGAGCACCGGGCTGACGGCCCGTCGTGCGTGCTAGAACCGTCGACGGCTGTGACCGCTCACCCGCGGACCACCGCCCCCTGCACCGTGCACCGTGCATCCACCGGCAACTCCTCGACCGAAGGAGAACCATGTCCGTCGCACGTACCTTCCGCACCGCACGATCCGGCCTGCTCGCGGCCTCGGCCGCGGTGACCCTGCTGCTCTCCGGCGCCGCCGCCACCGCGCCCGCCTCCGCCACCACCACGACGACCACCGGTCTGGACGGCACCTACGCCTGTTCCGTCCCGGCCGGCTACGTCTACGACGGGGTGTCCATGAACCGTGCCTGCAGCGGCGGCGGCAGCTGGAACACTCCGCAGTTCCACCTGCGCACGCCCGTCGACGGCCTCACCGCCTGTACCAGCGCGCCGGGCTTCACCTACGACTCCATCGGCCACAGCACCACGTGCAGCCAGTCGTCGGGCACCCTCGCCAGCACCTTCCACCTGCGGATTCCGGCCGTCGGCATGTGGGCGTGCAGCGTCCCGTCCGGCTGGACCTACAGCGCCACCGGCTCGGGCCTGGACTGCGCCGCCGTCCAGGGTGTGCCGGGCACCAGGTTCCTCCTGGCCCACTGACCGGGCTCGCCCGTAACGACGGGCGGGCGGCCCGGCGGCAGCCGAGTCGCCCGCCCGCACCGGCTGCGCCAGGCGCGGCAGCGGGCGGCGACGCCGATCGGCTGACATGAACCGGAGGAACCGCACGTGGGCGCGTAGACGGCGGACGGCGGAATGATCGTCCGGAGCGGAGCACCGGGCTGACGGTCCGCCGTACGTGCTAGAACCGTCGGCGGCAGTGAACGCTCACCCGCCTTCGCCGCCGCCAGCACCGTGCATCCACCGGCAACTCCTCCACCGAAGGAGAACCATGTCCGTCGCACGCACCGCACGATCCGCCCTGCTCGCGGCCTTCGCCGCGCTGGCGCTGCTGCTCTCCGGCGCCGCCGCCACCGCGCCCGCCTCCGCCACCACGACCACCACGACGACTGTCACCGGCCTGGACGGCGTGTGGGCCTGTGACGTCCCGGCCGGCTACGTCTACGACCAGGTGTCCATGAACCGCAGCTGTAGCGGCGGCGGCAGCTGGAACTCGCCGCAGTTCCACCTGCGCACCCCCGTCGACGGGCTGACCGCGTGCGTCAGCAACCCGGCCTTCGTCTACGACTCCATCTCCTGGGGCTACTCGTGCAGCCAGCAGTCCGGCGTGATCTCCAACGCCTACCACCTGCGCACCCCGTACGACGGTCTCACCGCGTGCGTGGGCACCCCGGCCTTCACCTATGACTTCACCGGCCGCAGCACCTCCTGCAGCCTGCTGTACGGGAGCAGCGTCCCGTCCACCACCTTCCACCTGCGCACGCCGGTGAACGGCATGTGGGCGTGCGACGTCCCCCGCGGCTGGACCTACAGCGCCACCACCCAGAACCTGGACTGCGCCAACGGCCCGAGCGTGCCGACCACCAAGTTCCTCCTGGTCCACTGACGGCCCGCTGAGGCCGAGCACGGCCCGCGGAACGGGCGGGCGACCCGGCAGCGGCCGGGTCGCCCGCCCTCCCGTTCAGCCCGGCGGCAGCTCCAGCTCCGCGACCTCCTGGTCCCCGCTGAACCCGCCCGTCGGCCGGAAGCCGAGGCGGGCGTAGAACCCCGCCGGACCGCCCTCCCCGGGCACGTAGGTGACGCAGACCCGGGTGCCGCCGCGGCGGCGGATCTCGGCGGCGACCTGCTCGACGGCGAAGCGGCCGTAGCCCCGGCCCTGGGTGTCGGCGGCGATGTTGAGGCGCCAGAGGCCGGAGCGCGGCTGATCGCCGGGCCGGAAGACGACGTCGAAGAAGGCCATCAGGAAGCCGACCAGTCGCTCGCCGTCGTAGACCAGCCTCGGCCAGGCGGTCTCCCCGTAGGCGTACGCCTCGGCGAGCGAGGTGGCCACCGGGGCGACCAGGTGCTCCTGGTCGGGGCGGACCTTCAGCTCCAGGGCGGCGTCGATGTTCTTCGGGGTGACCGGTTCGAGCCGCAGGGCGGGCTCCGGCGCCGATTCCGTCGGCGTGGGTGTGGACATGGCGGTCAGACTAGTGAGCACCCGCCCGCCGGTCCCCCGGTTTTCACGGCGCCGGCGTGAACACCAGCGAGGCGTTGTGGCCGCCGAAGCCGAACGCGTTGGTGAGCGCCGCGCCGAGCGGGCCCCGGCGGGCGGCGCCCGCGACCACGTCCAGCTTGACCGCCGGGTCCTGCCGCTCCAGGTTGCGGGTGGGCGGGACGGCGCCGTCGCGCAGTGCGAGGACGGTCGCGAGCGCGCCCAGCGCGCCGGCCGCGCCGAAGAGGTGGCCGGTCATCGACTTGGTGGCGGTGACCAGCGGGTGGGCGCCGATCGCCGCGGTGACCGACTCCGCCTCGACCAGGTCGCCGAGCTGGGTGGAGGTGGCGTGGGCGTGGACGAGCCCGATGTCCAGCGGCGACAGCCCGGCCTCGGCGATCGCCCGGCGCATCGCGCGGACCTGGCCCTCGGCGGCGGCCGCGGTGATGTGGTGGGCGTCGGAGGTGACCGCCGCGCCCGCCAGGGCGGCGTGGGCGCGGGCCCGGCGGGCGGCGGCGAAGCCGGCCCGTTCCAGGACGACGACGGCCGCGCCCTCGCCGATCACGAAGCCGTCCCGGTCGACGTCGAAGGGACGGGAGGCGCGGCCGGGCTCGTCGTTGCGCAGCGAGTGGGCCCTGGCCTGGGCGAAGCCGGCCAACGGCAGCGGACAGACGCACGCCTCGGCGCCGCCCGCCACCACCACGTCGGCCCGGCCGAGGCGGATGAGGTCCAGGCCGAGCGCGATGGCCTCGGCACCGGACGCGCAGGCGCTCACCGGGGTGTGCGCGCCGGCCCGCGCGCCGAGTTCGATGGAGACCCAGGCGGCCGGGCCGTTGGCCATCAGCATCGGCACGGTGTGCGGGGAGACCTTCCGGACGCCGGAGGCCTCCAGGACGTCGTCCTGGCCGAGCATGGTGAGCGCTCCGCCGGTGCCGGTGCCGATCACCACCGCCAGCCGTTCGCCGTCGACCTCGGGGGCGCCGGCGTCGGCCCAGGCCTCGCGGGCGGCGATCAGCGCGACCTGCTCGCAGCGGTCGAGCCGCCGGGCCTGGACGCGGTCGAGCACCTCGGACGGCTCGACGGCGAGCTGCCCGGCGATCCGGATCGGGAGCCCGGCGGCCCAGTCGGCCTCGATCGGCCGGATGCCGCCCTCGCCGGCCAGCATCGCGGACCAGGTGGAAGGGACGTCGCCGCCGAGCGGGGTGGTGGCCCCGAGGCCGGTGACCAGCACCGGTTCCAGGGCGTGGGCCGGGGTCCGGCTGTTGTCAGTACCCATCGAAATACCTCCATGGCGTTCTGTGGAGATTGTTGAGCAGATACAACTCGCCCCACCCAATGGGCGCGGGGAGCTTCCGCCTCATCACCCACCCTGCCATGACGTTGATGGCCGCTCAGGTGTGTCAGCGAGCCGATTCGACGAGCTGAGCCCTGTAGGACTTCTACAAAGGCGGTGGAACGCCAGGAGCCCCCGGCCGAGGAGGTCGGCCGGGGGCTCCGGTGGCTGCCGCGCGGGGGCTACGGCAGGTTGCGGGCCATCACGATGCGCTGGATCTGGTTGGTGCCCTCGTAGATCTGCGTGATCTTCGCGTCCCGCATCATCCGCTCCAGCGG
>NZ_JBHVGL010000031.1:0-61403 GCF_042800875.1 Kitasatospora sp. NPDC057595
CCGCAGCCGACCCGGCGCTCCTGGCCGCTCCGGCCACCAGGGCCGACAAGCAACCGGGATTCCCGGCTCATAGCTGACACCCGATAAACGTGCGGCCCGTCGGAGCAGATGACGCCGCAGGTTCTGTCGGCATGCCCATTTCCCGCGAATCCGGGCCCATTTCCGCGCCGAAGGGGCAACCAGTCCGCGATCGACGGCACGCGGATTCCCGGATGAATGAACAAATGCCCCGTCACGACCAGGTCGGAGGGGCCGGGCCTGCGGAAACGTGCTCAGCGAGGCGATGTGAACGGGCGTTCACGACCACATTGCGACCACCAAAGGAAAAGGCCGTTCCTATCATTTCGATAAGAACGGCCTCCGACCTGCAGAAATGCCGGTCGGGACGACAGGATTTGAACCTGCGACCCCTTGACCCCCAGCAGCTGAGACCTCAAGGCCTCGGCTTTCTCGGTGCTCAACTATCCTGAGGTGAAAGTGAGTTGGGACTTCTCGATGGAGATGACACGGCAAGCAGCCGACGGTTGCTCAGTGTTTACTTTGTGCACAAGTGTCCGTTTCGGATCATCAGCGTCCATGGGCGCTCATCAGGGGTGGTCCCAAAGTGGTCCCAAGGCCGACCACCCCACTGCTGTCACTGCCCGCGACCGGAATCTGTCGGCCATTCAGCAGGTGGCATCACGCGAGCTCGACGGCCGCCATTTCGGCGGCGCCGGCCAGCTCGCGGGGCCGGCTCCTGCGAGCGGATCACGGTCGCTTACCCGCTGGCTACGGATCGTGATCTTCCGGGCGGCGTGTCGTCTTGAGCGTGTCTTCGCCGTCTGGTTCTGAGTGCTTCGTGCACCGCCCCGCACGCTCTGCCGCCACACCCGACACGGCAGCCACTCTTGCCCCAGAGGCACCACCCAGTCCGAGAGAAGGGGAAGCTCATGGGACAGCGTGCGCAGCGGGGCAGGGTGTACCGGCGGTGTGGTTGTTCGGACGGGAACGGGAGGCAGTTGGGTCCGTGGTGTGTGCGGTTGCTGGAGGAGGCGGGTCACGGGTCGTGGACGTACTGCGTCGACCTGGCCCCCGAGGACGGGAAGCGAAAGACCCGCCGGCGCGGTGGGTTCGCCACCCGCGCCGAGGCGGCCCGCGAGATGAGGGCGGTGCTGGACGGTAAGCTGCGCGGGGTCTACGAGAACCGCCGCACCACCGTCGCGAGCTACCTGCGGGAGTGGCTGGCCACGAGGAAACCGCACCTCGCGCCGAACACGTACGCCGGCTACGCCGCGTGCGTCGAGCGGGATCTCATCCCCGCTTTCGGCCACCTCCGGCTCCTCGACCTGCGCCCGGAACACATCGACGTCTGGGTCGCCGCCCAGCTGGAGGCCAACCGCGGACGCGTCACCGTCTACCGGGCCATGTCCACCCTGCGCAACGCACTGAACGCCGCCGTGCGCTCCTGGCGCCTGCGCTACAACCCGGCCAAGCACTCCGTGCCGCCCAAGCCCCGCTCCGCCGAGCGCACCTGCTGGACCCCCGAGCAGGCCGCGACCTTCCTGCAGCACGGCGCCGAGCAGTACACGGACCAGCTCACCGATCTGTTCGAGGTCATGCTCGGCACCGGCATGCGCCGCGGCGAGGTCCTCGCCCTCCACTGGTCCGACGTCCACCTCATGGACCGCAAGCTCTACGTCCGCTGGACCCTCGCCGCCATCGACAACGGCAAGACCCACCTCCGCGAGCCCAAGACCGAGGCCAGCCGCGCCTGGATCAGCCTCTCCCCCAGAGTCATCGCAGCCCTCCACCGCCAGGCCGCGATCCAGATGGCCGCCCACCCCGACGCCCGGCTCGAGGGCCTGGTCTTCGCCCGCCCCGGCGGAACCCCGCTGCGGCCCCAGTGGGTCCTCGATCAGCTCCGCAGACGCACCGCCGAACTCGACCTCCCGAAGATCGGACTGCACGACCTGCGGCACACCGCCGCCAGCATCATGATCGCCGAGAACATCCCCCTCGCCGTCGTGTCCAAGACCCTGCGCCACGCCACCCTCGCGACCACGATCAACCTCTACGGCCACCTCTTCAAGGACTCCGCCGACCAGGCCGTCAACGCCCTCGCCCGGGCACTCGACCAGGCCCAGCCGGACCGGCTCCGAGCCGTCCCCCGTGGCGACGACGACTTGCCGCTGGCGGCGTAGCGGTAGCCACGACCTGAGACCTTCGCCGGTCCGGCGTAGCTGCGCCTGGCCGGGGTCTCCGGGAGGGCGGCCTTCAGGCCTCGTGGCTGGCTGCCCTCCCGGGCTTCGCAGAGCGCTGCGTGCCGCTCTGGAGGGCGGCCGCCGGGGCCGTGCCGAGGTCTACCAGTCCAGGGGCAGTTGCACGGGGATTCCGGAGGTTGTCTCTACTCGCGCGGCCAGGTCGGTCGGGATGGGTACGTCGAGCCGTACCGCGGTCGGCGTGTAGAGGTCGGTCTCGATCTCGGGTGTCGTGAGGGACACGAGCAGGGCGTAGGAGACCGGTCGGCCGACGCGGTCGGACCTGTTGTTGTACTTCCACCAGCCGCCGGCCGGGTAGACGGCCAGGGCTCCGCAGTCGGCGAGCTCGGCGGCGGTGCCGCTCCAGATGTCGGCATGCAGGGAGCCGCGGTTGCGATTGTCGGAGCCGACGAGCCAGGCCTTGTCGCCCTCGAACTTGCCGACCGTGGTCATGCCGTCGTTCGCCGCCTGCGCGTCCTTCGCGACGCGTCCTTCGAAGTCCGTCAGGTTCTCCAGGGACCCCTTGATCGCGAACCGCAGCTTGTGGGAGGCGTAGGTGTGCTGGCCCATGACACCGCGCCGGCCGGGGTTGGGTTCGACGAAGTAGGAGAGGGTGACGCGCAGCTCGACCGGGGTGGCGCCGAGGTCGAGGAGCTGCTCGCGGGGCCAGGGCAGCTGGTGGAGCTTGAGCTCCCCCAGCTGCACGCGGCCCTTGTCGCGGCGGAACGGGACGAGGGAGCCCTGGATCATCAGCGTGACGGCATTGGTCGCGCTGGACAGGACGCGTTCCTCGGTCGGCGCTCCCCAGCCGTAGCGGCGCAGCACGGTGCGGGCGAAGTCCTTGCTGCCATTGCCCTTGCCCGTGCGGCGGCGGCCGTTCGCCTTGAGGATGCCGTCGGTCATGGCGTTGGTCCAGCGTGCTTCGTGGACCAGGAGTGCCCGGATGGTCTCGGGCTTGAGAGCAGGGTAGGCGGCGTGGGCGATGGCGGCCAGGCGCGCGGCCTGGGCGGTGGCGGCGCTGGTGGCGTTGGCGGTGGTGAGCGGCCGGTCGAAGCCGTGGTGGGTGGTGGTGAGGCTGACGATGTCGTGTTCCTCGGTGAGGGTGGCGTCGGCGTCGACGAGGAGGTTGCCGCCTTCGAGGACGATGTCCGGCTTGATGGAGGTGTTCGGCGGCAGGGCGACGGAGGTGCGGCTGAAGGGTGAGAGTTCACCGGCTGCGGCCAGGGGCCGGTAGCCGTCGAACATGGCGTCCTGGGGTGGCTGGGCGAAGTCGGTGTAGGCGCCGACGGTCAGGACGTTCCAGGCCTGGGCTGGGTTCTCTATCGGGGAGGTATCGCAGAGCGTGAGGTGGTGCAGGGTTCCGTCGTCCTGGCGGAGATGGGTGATGGGGTGTTCGCGGACATTGCCGGCCGAGACGACGATGAGCCGGGAGGCTCTGGGGTCGGGGGCGCCGAGGAGTTCGATGCGGTCGTCGTGGACGGCGATGTCGGTGCCGGCAGCGAGGGCGTCGAGGGAGGAGGACCACAGGCTCGCCTGACCGTCGGTGCCGTTGTGTTCGGGGGTGGAGCGTTGGGTGACGGCCATCGAGAAGACCCGGGCGCGCGGCTGGTCGACGGTGCCGGTCTCGGCGTCGGAGATCGCGTTGACGGTGACTTCCGCATGGCTTCGCGGGGTGTCGTCGTGGCGGACCTGCCGAGGGAGGATTTTGACGGACTCCAGGCCGTGGGCGAGCGTGATGGTGCCAGTGGATTCGAGGGCCCCGGCAACGTCACCGAGGAGGGCGAGGCCGGCCATCTTCGTTCCGTGGCCGTTGTTGTCGTCAGGTCCTTCGTGGAGGAACACGCTCTGCGCGCGGCCGGCGAGGGCCTGCTTGAGGAGCGGGTGCTCCTGGTGGATGCCGGTGTCGAGGATGCACACGACGGGCGCGTCGGCGGCGGCGTGCTCCAGCCGGGTCGCGAGGTCGAGGGTGAGGTCGCGCTGGAGGGTGCGGGCGGTGGTATGGATCTGTTCGGCGAAGCTGGGCTGCCGCACTTCCGAGGGGCAGGCGTTGGTGGCCAGGAGCATCTTGAGCTGGGTGCCGATCGTGGCGACGTGGGCGACCCGGTAGTCGCCGATGGTGATCGAGCGGTCGGCGATCGGCCAGCCGTTGGCGGCGGCGATGCGCTGGAGGGCGGCGATCTGGTCGGTGTCGGTGATGCCCGGGTCGAACCACAGTTCCCACCAGCGGTGTTCGCTCATGTCCGGCAGTCGTGCGTCGTCCTGCCAGAGGTGGTCGAGCAGGGCGTGCTGGATGCGTTCGGCGTTGGCGACGGCGGCCTGCTGCTTCGGCTTGCCGCTCGGGGTGTCCTGGGTGAACTGGCCGATCTTCTCGGCGAACGCCTGGACCCGCCCGTCGGGGATCCAGATGACGGCTTCCTGCGGGCTGTTGTCGGTTGCCTCGTGAACGCTCATGAGCGTCAGCCCGGAGTTGGCGAGGCTGTCGACCTGGAGGTCGTAGGTGTCGGCGGCTTCCACCCGGATCGCGAAACCGCTCGCCCGTTCGGCCGCGTCCACGTCCCGGCGCTCGGCGGTGGAGGCCTTCCGGGCTTCTTCGAGGCCGTCGAGCAGGCGGTCCACATGGCCTTGCCGGTCAGCGGACCGGTCGGCGAACTGCCCGCCCCAGGTGGACCCGGAGGGTTTCGCGGTGAGTGTCTTCGGATCCCAAAGGACCAGCAGGTGCGGGGTGAACCGCGACGGGGCCGGGTCAGGCATGGCGCAGCGCGTGCCGCTCGTCCAGTCCTTCGGTCAAGAGGTGTTGGTCGACCACGTCGTTGCCTCCGAGAATGGCGCGTTTGGCCGCAGATTCGGCGGCCTTGACCAGCTCGGCGTGGCTGAGCTGGTCAACCTTGGTGATCAGGTCGGACCAAGGTACGCCGGTGGTGTCCATTCCGGCTAGGCGTCGTTGCAGAATCTCGATCGCCTGCTGTGGGGAGGGTGGTGCGTAGTGGACGACGAGGTCAAAGCGGCGGAACAGCGCGCGGTCGAGGAGGTGGCGGTGGTTGGTGGCGGCGACGACGAGGCTCTCGGTGGGGGCTTCGTCGAGGAAGAGGAGGAAGGAGTTGAGGATGCGGCGGGCTTCGCCGACGTCGTTGCTGGCGGTGCGTTCGGCGCCGAGGGCGTCGAACTCGTCGAACAGGTAGACCGCGCGGGTCTCGGCGGCGGCTTCGAAGACGGTGCGGAGCTTGGTGGCGGTCTCTCCCATGAAGCGGCTGATTAGTCCGTCGAGGCGGATGGTGAACAGGGGCAGGGAGAGTTCTTTGGCCAGTGCGGCGGCGGTCATGCTCTTGCCGGTGCCGGGTGGTCCTGACAGGAGGATGCGGTGGACGGGGGTGAAGCCGAAGCGTTCCAGGCGGGCGCGCTGGCGTTGCTCGTGGAGGACCTTGTCCAGGGGGGTGCGGACGTCGTCGGCGAGGGTCATGTCGTCGAGGCTGACGTCGGGGTACCCGGCGGTGAGGAGGCTGGCGAGTTCGCCCCTGGGCTGGACGACCGGTGTCGGGGCGAGCCTGGGGATCTTCTCGGCGCGGGCGGCGTCGATGATCTCCCGGAGTTCGACGGCGAGCTTGCCGTGGCCCTGGCGCGCCGACTTCGCAGCAACCTGGAGGGCGATGCTGTAGAAACGGTCCTCGTCGCCGGCGGCGTGGGCGTTGAGGAGCGCCTTGAGGTGGTCAGCTGTGGCAGCCACGCACCTCACACTCCTCTTCAGCAGACCGGCCCGCCACTCTAACGAGCGCCTCGGACAATCGATACCCGTGGCGCGCGCGGTCCAGCGCCCTGTTCATCGTACGGCGGCAGGTCGGGCCGCTGCCCAACGGGTTACCGGCACTCGGGCCCGCCGGGTGTTTCGGTGTGGCTAGGGTTCGTGCGACAGGGTCGGTCAGCCGACGGGCAAGGCCGGCGTGGGCGGGTCCTGGCGTGTTCTCCGCATGGTCACGCCGGGGTGGCACCGGGAAGCGCGAGGGGGTCGTGCATGCGCGTGGGCAGTTCGCTCCAGTCGTGGAGTGCGCTGTGGAGCAGGTTCTCGAACTGGGCTCTGCCCTCGTTGACGAGGAGGTCCTTCAGACAGGCGCAGTCCTGCATCGGGCCGCCTCCGGTGAAGCAGATGACGATGCCGGCCGCCTGGAGGCCGCGTGCCGCGACGGCGACCTCGTACCCGAACGGCAGTGGTACCCGGGTGGCCAGTTCCCGGGCGAAGACCTGCTCGATCCGGGGCCGGCCCAGGGCCGCCCACAGTCGGCCGATGACGGCGCCGACCATGCCGTGCAACGACTTCTTGCCGTCGAGCAGTGCCCGGGCGAGCTTGGCGAGGGCCTCGCAGCCCCTCCCCCGCTGCTGTTCGAGGAGGGCGTTCCAGGTGGACTCGCTCGTGTAGCGCAGTGCTTGGGAGGTGATCGCGTCGCTGCCGCCGTCGGAGACAAGCTGGACGCAGACTTGCGCCGCGCTGTCCGACTCCGCCCGGCTAACCACCCGCGGTGCGGGCCGCTCAGGCCGCTGCGGACGGCGTTGGACCGGGATCACAGGGGTTCTCGGCGCCAGCGTGGGAACAGGTCGCCCGCTACGGCAGGGGCGGTTCACCGTGGAGGCAGGGCGGCGGGTCCTCGTGTCGGTGGGGCGTGGCTGGGGGGAGTTCGCGGCTCGTCGCGGTGAAGGGCCGAGGGGGCGCCTGCCGCCCGGGAGGCCTTGGTGCTGGTGGCAGCGCAGGCCCTGTTGCCTCACCCGGTTCTTGCAGAGCTTTCCGTCCTTCTTCATGGCACGGCACCTGTTGACCATCCGCAGAGAGTGACTGGTCGGACACCTTCGGGCAAGCCGCCGGAGGTCTCACCGGGTCGATCGAGTCATCCCCGGGGACCCTGCGGCCATGGGGATCGGGACGTGGTCGCACGATGCCACAGATCACGGGCCTATGGATGCCGAGGAAGGCCGCCCTGAACTGTTCGGCCGTCCGTTCGCAAAGCACTGTTGTGCGGTAAGCCGACGAGGCGGGGTGCCGGGCCCAGGAGCTGTCTCGGGCGGTCGTTCTCCGACCGGGGAGCAGCGGTGGGGCCGGGGCGTTTCACACCCGGCCCCGCCGCTCTGCGCTCGGCACACTGATCGTTCAGCGGCGGAAGCCGCGGTGCGGGTCGCGGGTTTGCACGTCCCCGAACGGGTCGAACCAGGCCTCCGCTCGCAGGTCTCCCATGCCGATCTGCCGATTGGTCTCGCCGTCCGGGTCCTCGATACCGTCGAACCGGGCGTCGTAGAGCATCAGTACGTCGGTGTCCTGGAAGAACATGTCCGTGCAGGCGTCGAAGTCGTAGTCGTCACGGTGGACCGGCAGCGCTGCGTGGTCGGCGTCGTCCGTATCGCCGAGTTCCTCCCGCAGGTCGCGGGCGTCCTCGAGGGCGAAGTGGAGGGCGAGTTCTTCGGCGGTGCAGGTCGGCTGCGGCCACCGGCCGTGTTCGAGGTCGTCGGCGAGGTCGTCGGCGGCGCGGGCGAACCGGCGGCGCCACTGGAGGTCCGCGGCGAACGTCAGCTTCGGCATGCGTGCGAACACGCCCCAGTTGCCCTCATGGTCGTCTTGCACCAGGCGGTTGTCGCCGAGTTCCTCGGCGTCGTCGTATGCCTCATCGGCGAGGACCGTGAGCGCGGTGTGGAGCAGGTCCGCGGTGCGGGGGGTCAGCTGCCACAGGCAGCCCTCGTCTTCGCACTCCGGGTCTTCGCAGTGGAGCGGTTCCGCCGCGAACAGCGCGGCGAAGTCCACGCGTTCCTCGGGCCGGTGGCTGTCGCCGGACTGGACCTCGGCCCGGTGTAGCCAGCCCTTGCCGAAGTCCTCCACGATGGGCTCCGGGCTCCACTGGGCCACTTCGTGGCCCTCGGCCGACCGCAGCCGGTGCGCCTTGCCGAGGTCGAGGAGGCTGTCGGCGCCCTCGATCTCGGCTCCGGAGTCGGCGAGCCACATCACCGCGCCGACCACGTCGTGCGGGTCGTCCTCGTCGAGTTCCTCGGCTGGCAGCGGGCGCCAGCCCTGGTCGGTGGCGGCGTCCAGCAGGGCCGTCCGGTCGTGGACGTGGAATTCCCGAAGCACGGCGAGGCGGACGACCGGGCCTGCGAGGTCCCGCAGCCGGGCGTCGTGGGGCGTCCGATCGGCCCGACCGTCGGTCTCATCTCCCTCAGCGTCGTCCAGGCGCGTTTCCTGGTCGTCGGCGGGCCTCCTGCCGTCGAAGCCGTGCGGGTGTTCGGGCCAGTTGAACACTGATGCCGCAGCGGCTGGCCAGGTTCCGGCGCGCGTGTGGGCCACCGCGTGCCGGAAGGAGGCCGCCAGCGCGTCAGGGAGTCGTGCGCAGAGGTCCTCGACGCGTTCCTCCAGCGGGGTGCGGGAGCGCGAACGCAGAGCGCGGAGCAGTTCGGCCGCGCTCTGGGCGAGTTCGGGATCGCGGCAGGTGAGGACGGCCTGGAGCGAGTCCGGTCCGTCCTGGTGGCCGACGAGAGCCAGGACGCGGCTCTTGCTGGCTGTGTGCTCGCAGAAGAAGTCGCGGGGCACGGCGGTGGGATGGTGCTGGGGCATGCGGAGGACTCCGTGGGAAGGGGGTGGGCAAAGTGGTGCCGCACAGGTGTGGAGTTCCGCTGGTGGACGCGCTGCTGACGCGTCCCCGGACGGTGGTGGAGGTATCGACCGTGGCTGGTTCCGCCGATGCTGTCGGCGGCCCGGACCCGGCTCTGCCGATCACCGTACCCGACGGCCGCACTCGTGTCCGTTCAGCGAGTTCTCGTACACGAAGCCCCCTGTCGATGGCGGTCCCGGAAGCCTATGGCCCAGCACCGACAACATCGGCCGGTTCCAGCGATGAGGGCACGCGCCAGCACCGCTGCCGATAGTGGGCCACTTGGTGGGTGACAGCCGACGATCAGGTCCGCCGCCCCGTTCCGCGGTCGATCTCCAGGACGTCGTAGAGGTGCTGGCCCGCGCCCCAGCGCGCGAGGCGCTCGCGGTCGACCAGGTGAAGGCGCTGCTGGTTGGCGAAGGCGGCCGCAGGATCGGTGAAGCCGTTGAGGGCGACGACGACCGGGACGGCTGCTCCGTGCACCGGCCGGGCGGTGCCGTTGAACTTCTGCACGGCTTCCGACCCCACCGCGTTCGCGTACCGCTTGCACTGGAGGACCACACGCCGCCCCAGATGGTCTTTGGCGACGACGTCGGCACCGAGGTCCCCGGCCCCGCCGACCCGCTGCGCATTGCTGAATCCGTCGCGTTCCAGCAGCTCACGGCACATCTCCTCGAACCGGACCGGCGCGGCGGCCTGGAACGCCTCCAGCGTGTGGTCGAGGGAGCGCCGCACATACGACGCGGCAGGCTCGGCCGGCGCGGCCTGGTTCAACGGCCGGCGGGCCCACTGCTCGATGCGGTCGGTGACGGCTTCCGCGAGTAGGGTGCGGGCGCGGGTGAAGCGTGCGGAGAGCCCTGTGCGGACGAGCGCCCACAGCGACTGGAGGAACCTGCGCACCACCGGGCCGAGGCCGGTTCGCCGAAGTGCCCAACGCAGGCCGATGAGCATCACAGCAGTGCCTGCCAGGGCTGCCGCTGCCACCAGAGGGTGTCCCCACAACCAGGCCGCAGTCTGTATGGCGGTGCCGAGAACGATCAGCCCGCCGAGCAGTGCGGCTCCACTGCCTTCGTCGTCCGGGGTATCCGTCGTCGGACTTCCCTCGCCGCGCCCCATTCCCACCCTCTTCTGCGCTCTGGCTGTCTGACGAGAGGCTAGGTCTTGTGGTCGCTGCAGGACGGTGCTTCGGGGGAATCCGTTGGTGACCGGGCCGGTTGCCAGCCCTGCCTGCCGTTGGAAGGGAGGCTGGGTGGCGGCCGTGCTGGGGCTGGCGCCCCGGCTCGCGTACCCGCCGACGGGCGTCACCGCTTCTCGCCATGGCCGCAAACAGGATCCCTGCACTGCCCGGAAGGGCCTTCTTCCAGGTGGGGCGCCGTTCCTCTCCACAGCGGTCGGCGCAAACTTCCGTCCTCCTCTCGGCGGGCCTGCCCGATCTGGTGAGGCCAGAACCGCGTCCCTGCGGCACCGACCGCCCTACCAGTCGACCTGGCGCGAACGGGCTGCGTCCGCGATCAGCGGGCTCAGTTCCTCCATCGTGTCGGCCAGCATGATGAGCGCGTCGGCGGCGATGCGGTGTACCTCCTTCTCGCCGTTCGCCGCATCGTCGCTCGCCGGGGCAAGATCGACGGTCACGGTCGTGTTCTCCCGAGAAGCGATCCCGTGGCGGGGAGAGGCGTGGCTGAGCGACTGTGGGCGGTGCCGGTGGTAGTCCATGCCGCGTCGGCGGTCCAGGCTGATGAAGCGGTGGTCGCGCTGGAGCTCTATCAGGCGTGTGACGACGGCGGACATCCGTTGGGGAGGCCTGGCAGCCTTCGCGGCCGCATCCAGGGACGAGGACCAGAAGGTGGCGGCCGGAGAGAAGGTTGGCCATGCGCCCTTGCCGTCTGTCCCTGGCGGGAATCCCTTTCCGTCCTTACCGAACTTCGAAGAATTGACCACGGCTGCTGCCGCCGGGTCGAGGAGAACCGTTCTGAGCACCGCGTTGGCCAGGCTGTGTGTGGCGGCCAGGGAGAAGTGCGTGCTCATCTCGCACAGGCCGCGGGCAGCCATTCGATGGCGCTCCCGCCCGATCCGAACCTGCCGGAGGTCGCTCGGGTCTCCCACGATCGGGCGGGCCAGCCACCGCTGCGCGTCCTGCTCCGCAGCGTAGGCAAGGGACAACTGTTCCCCGATACTGCCCATGAGGCCGTGCAGTTCGACAACACGGTTCACGCTCTCAACGGCGTCCGCGGACCCCGCCGCGTGCAGCCTGTCAAAGGACCGGAACCCAGCCATGCCGCCCCGGGCACTGTGCCCTTGCCAGGCCATGGCGACCTCAACGATGTGCTCGCGGCGATCAGCGACTTCCGGAAACGACCCGTCAGGGTTGTGAGGGGAGAAGCTCGGAAACGACATCGCCGAAGTCCACTGCTCAGTCATGCCCGGCACCGTACCGCCGCCCCACCGATACCTCCACCTCCGGCCAACCCCTCCCTGGTGAGCCGCAGTTCCCTGCACCAGACCTGTCGGCACCTCTGGCTAGCATTCCGACATGGACTACCGATCGGCCAGGGACCTGCCGTCCGTCATGGAGGCAGCTCAACAGCTTGAGGCATTTCGTCTGCTCCGCTACGCCATACCTGCGGCCCGGCGTCCCGACGTCGCGAAGATGCGCCGCGACCTCCATCACATCGCGGACACCGTCGACGGCTTCTACGAGTTACTCGGCCCACGCAACTGGATCTACCACGACACCATCTCCGTAACGTTCGCTTCCGAGCTGGTGGCAACCGCGACGAGTCCCGAAGAGGCCGAGTCCGCACTGATCGCCCACTACAACGATCCGGACCGTCTGTTCCACCTGACGATCGGACTGAACCGCCTGCCTGCCATGCGCAAGCGGCTGGAGCTCGTGGAGAAGGCCAAGGCGGACTACTTCGCCGGCCGCTACTACTCCACCGTCCACGTCCTTCTGAGCGTCATGGACGGCTTCGTCAATGAGTTCGAGACCGTCCGCAAGGGGCTGCACGCACGGCAGGCGGAGGAGCTGAAGGCATGGGACAGCGTCGTCGGCCACCACATGGGCCTCGCCAGGGCGCACCGGACCTTCACCAGGGGCAGGAGCGCGACCACTGAGGAGCCGGTGTACGAGCTCTACCGCAACGGGATCGTGCACGGCAGCATCCTGAACTACGACAACATCGTCGTCGCCACCAAGGCATGGAACCGCCTCATGGCCGTCGCCGACTGGGCCCGGGCACGGGAGAAGGAGCAGCAACCCGCTCCGACGAAACCGACCTGGCGGGAGCTCTTCGCCCGCATCGCCGAACAGGGACGGACAAACAGAGCCGTCACCGCATTCGAGCCGTTCCAACTCAGCCCCCGAGACGACGGGTTCGCGACCCACCCCGTCCACACCGCCACTTCGGGCTTCCTCACTGCGTGGACCGCACGCAACTTCGGCGCCATGGCGGCCCTGGTCACGGCCGATGTGCATACGAAGTACGGCAACGCCGCACCCCGTCAGGTACGGCTCGCCTTCGCTGACCACGGGCTGAGCGCGTTCACGATCCGGGGCCTGGACTTCCGGGCAGCCGCGGCATGCACGGTCGCGGTGGACCTGACGGCCCCGGATGGTGCCGCACGCTCCATCAGCCTTCGGTGGATCCGGGAGGACGAGACCGGTCAACCGGTGCCCGTCCCGCTGGACGGCGGCACCTGGCGCCTCTACACCTGGGACCCGGCAGCCTTCCCGCCCGGGAAGGAATCACCCGCGTAGCATCAGGCCCGGAAGGTATCTCGGCGGTGCAGGTCGGCCTCGACCTGCGCGCGAACACGACCTCGCCATCGCCTCCAAGAGCCTGCGCCGCTCCACCCGCGCCATCACCATCAGCCGCTACGGGCACCTTCCCCGAGGACTTGGCCGACGAGGCTGTGACGGCACTCTCCACCGCGGTCGACCGTGCCGGCCCCACCACGAGAAACGCGCGACCGCCGCTCATCGGGCCACACACTTGGCCACAGGGGCCCGTACGAAACCTCTACGGCCACCTCTTCAAGGACTCCGCCGACCAGGCCGTCAACGCCCTCGCCCGAGCCCTCGACCAAGCCCAGACGGACCGGCTCCGAGCCGTCACGCCCGCTATCGCATCTACGTGCTGCGCGAGTTGATACCCGTCTTCGGCAAGCTGCGCCTGGAGGAGCTCGCCCACGACCACATCGCCGCCTACGCCCACGAGCAGCTCGACGCCGGCCGCGGACGCCTGGCCGGATGTGATCTAACGGACCCGCCCGCGCGTTCGCCTCGCGGGGCCGCGGGGCGTCTACCTCGCAGACTGCCAAGCTCAGCGAAGTCCCTTGCCGGAAAGGGCGCTTCGCACTTGAACCAACTGGCTGCCCATGCCTATGCTACGAACTCGACGGCGCACTGGCGATCAACTTCCTTACAACGCAAGGCAGAAGCACCTGGTCGCCTAAGCCAGCACCGCCGGGGTGTTTTGCTGACACTCCACACGCCGTCGCCCTTCTGTCCGCATTCGGCCTGATTCGCTCGCCAGACCAGTACACCTTTCCTGGACCAGTCAATGGGGATGGCCAGGGATCACAGCACTCGTCTCAAACCCTGGCAAAACAGAACAGCCATCAGTCAGTTGCAATCGGGGGAGCACTGAATGAGCAAGGCCAGACTACGCATTGCCGTCATCGGAGCGGGGATCGGGGGCATCACCGCTGCGATAGCACTCTCACGGGCGGGTTGCGATGTGACCGTCTTCGAGCAGGCAGACGAGTTACAGGAGGTCGGAGCCGGGCTCCATCTCGGGTCTAACGGTGCCAGAATTCTGCATCGCTGGGGCCTGGGCAGTCAGCTGGACTCCGTCGGCGTACGTGCTGCAGCACTAGAAGTCAGGCATTGGCAGAATGGTCGCATCCTGACCCAGCAGACAATGGGTACGACCTGGGAGAAACGATTCGGCTCGCCCTACTACACGATCCACCGAGCAGATCTGCACAGGATCCTCGCCGAACAACTCGGCGATGCACGGCTGCACCTGGGCAGTCGCCTCACCGGGCTGAACGAGGAAGATGACAGCGTTCGACTCCACTTCGCAGACGGCGATTCGGCACAGGCTGATGCGGTGGTCGGTGCAGACGGTGTCAATTCGGTGGTGCGCAGGGCTGTAGCCCAATCGGATGCGAAGGCCTTCTCCGGGAACAGTGCTTTCCGTGGCCTAGTACCCGCCGATTCGGTACCGGACCTTCCCGCCAAGACTTTGCTGATCTGGCCGGGCCCCGAGGCGAAACTCCTTCTTTGTCCCGTCAGTGGTGGAAGCGCCTGGGCCTTCGTAGCCGTGGTTCCCGATTCGGGACGGCAACCGGAATCCTGGAGCGCTGCCGGGAGCGCGGAGGAAGTGGCGACTGCCCTCGCAGGCTGGAATGCCGATGTGGACAGCGTTCTCGACGCGATCACCGAGGTCGGCCGTTGGCCCCTGTTCGACCGCGAGCCGCTGTCATGCTGGTCAAACGGCCGGGTCACCTTGCTCGGCGACGCCGCTCACCCCATGCTCCCCCATCACGGCCAAGGCGCCGGCCAAGCGATCGAGGATGCTGTCGCCCTGGCGTACTGCCTCACCCGGCCGGAGCGCCCGCGGCAGCGGGACCTGCCCACTGGCGGCTCCCCCTTGGTCGATGGGCTGCTCCGGTACGAGGCGCTGCGCCGCCCGCACACCGCCCGCGTGCAACTCGGCTCACGGGGCGGCGGCACGCTGCGGCTGTCCGCGGCGTCGCCGCCCAACAGTGTGGCAGGACCGGGACAGGCCCCCCTTGGTCAGATGGTCGAGGACGTTTCCTGGATTCAGGCCTACGACGTGGAAGAGGCGCTGGGAAAGCTCATTGACGCCGATGGTCCGGCGTCTGGCTACTGAAGGCCATCACCATCGTCCAACAAAATGGCGCCGCCGAATATGTCGTTTCCACCGCCGGTGGCGGCCGGGAATTCGGTGCCCTGAAGCCTGCCACTCCGAGCAGGTTGCGAAGCCGGATGTCCATGCGTCGGCCGGCGCGACGATCCACCGCGAGGGTTCAGTAGCCGCAACGGCATTCCGGGCTCCTATTCGGCATCTGTGCAGCCGAACTCCTCGAATCGCAACGGCTGCGCCATGCCTTCCCTGCCCAGAGCCATGGATGCATTGGGTCGTACGAATGATCGGTTCCAACCCAACAGGAAAGGCAGGGCTGCCCATGCGAACCGGCCTGTGGCTGATCGGAGCCCGAGGATCGGTGGCCACCACTGTCGCCGCGGGAGCCGCGGCCGTTCGAGCGGGCCTCGGCGCACCGCTCGGCTGCGTCACGACGCTTGACGACTTCCAAGGCGTCCCCCTGCCACGCTTCGATGAGGTGGTCTGCGGCGGGCACGACATCAGCGACATCGACCTGGTGAAGCGGGCCGAGCAACTGGTCACGGACGGCGTTCTACCGGCCGGCCTTCCCGGCCTGGTCGAGGACGACCTGCGTGCTGTGGACGCGAGGATCCGCCGGGGCACAAGCGGCGAGCAGGACATCCGCCCTGGTGACATCGTCGACTCCCTGGCGGCCGATCTTGCGGACTTTCGGAGCCGGAACGACCTCGACTCCGTCGTCGTGGTGAACGTGTCCTCCACCGAGGGACCTGCGGTCCCGCACCCCGCCCATGCTTCCCTGACCGCGCTGAGGTGCTCGCTCTATGAGGAGCCGCACGCTCGCGCGCAGGCACCCGTGCTGCCGAGCAGTTCGCTCTACGCCTTCGCGGCGTTCACCGCAGGTTGCCCCTACATCGACTTCACCCCGTCGACCGGGGCGCGTCTTCCGGCCCTTGCGGAGTTGGCCCACGAGCGCGGGATGCCCTGGGCTGGCAGCGATGGCAAGACCGGCGAGACGCTGGTCAAGTCGGTCCTGGCACCGATGTTCGCCCGCCGCGCGCTTCGGGTCCGAGGCTGGTCCGGGACGAATCTGCTCGGCGGCGGGGACGGTGCCACCCTCGACGCCGAGGGACCGGTGAACAGCAAGGCGTCCAGCAAGGCTGTGGTCCTGCCGAGGATTCTCGGCTATCCGGTCGACGGTGGTGTCCACATCCACAACGTCCCGGCGCTGGGCGAATGGAAGACCGCCTGGGACCACATCGTTTTTGAAGGCTTCCTGGGCACGAGGATGTCCATGCAGTTCACCTGGCAGGGATGCGACTCCGCCCTCGCCGCACCCCTCGTTCTGGACCTGGCACGGCTGATGGCCACGGCGCAGCGGGCACGGTGCAAGGGACCGGTGCCGGAGCTGGCGTTCTTCTTCAAGGACCCGGTCGGCAGCCACGAGAACAGCCTGGAAAGGCAGTTCACCACTCTGGCGACATGGGCACGCGGCCTCAGGGTGGGCTCGTGAGAGGTGTGCCCGATAGACGGAAGCTCCTCGTGGCTGTGCGGCGGCTGCACCCCGTCGCGCAACTGTTGCGGGCTCCGGCCGCTTTGACCGTCCCGGGTGACGTCCTGGCTGGGACGCTTGCCGCCGGACAACCACTGCGGCCGAGAACCGCGATAGCAGCCGCCTCCTCGGTGTGTCTCTACTGGGCCGGCATGGCCCTCAACGACTGGAAGGACCGGGAGATCGACGCTCTGGAGCGCCCTGAGCGTCCCATCCCTTCCGGAACGGTGTCGCCGGGAACCGCGCTCGCCCTGGCCATCGGCTTGACGGCCGCCGGTATCGGGCTCGGCACAGAGGCGGGGGGTCGCCGGGGGCTGGTTTCCGCCACCGCCTTGGCCGGCGCCGTCTGGTCGTACGACCTGGCGCTCAAGTCAACACCGTTCGGGCCGCTGTCCATGGCGGGTGCGCGCGGTCTGAACGTCCTCTCCGGGGCGGCCTCCAGCAGCGGAAGCATCCGAACCGCCATGCCCGCGATCGCAGCGGTGGCGGCGCACACGGCTGTCGTCTCGCAGCTGAGCAGGCATGAGGTCGATGCCGACCCGGGGATGCTGCCGGTGGCCGCCATCGGGGTCAGCGGGGCCATCTGCGCAGGCCTCACCGCCGGGGTGCGGCGCGCGCCGGAGATGGACATGGCAGTCACGACGACGTTGGCGGGGCTCTACTTCGCAGGCTTCGGCAGAGCCCTCGTCGCCGTGTCGCGCGATCCTTCGGCGAAACGGGTGCGGCATGCCGTGGCCGCCGGAATTCACGGGCTGATGCCGCTTCAGGCCGCGCTCGCGTCGCGAGCGGGCGGACCCGCGATCGCAGGGCTCATCGCCCTGGGCTATCCGCTCGCCAGCAGACTCGGTAGGCGGGTGTCCCCCACCTGAACTGCGCCTGAGCCGACGCCACCCACGGCACGCAGCGCCTTGTGTGCCGATGGGGCACCCTGCGGCTCGTTCCACTGCTGAGGAGACAGACGTTCGCGATGACAGTGCCATCATTCCCCGCCCGCGTAACCGAACTGGTATTCGGTTATGGCACCAATGGCTTCGGAGACCACTCGTTGGAGGACACCCTCGCGGTCCTCGCCGATCTCGGTTACGACGGCGTCGGCCTCACCCTGGACCACCGCCACCTCGACCCCTACTCCACCGACCTGGTCCCCCGGCTGTCCCGGATCGCCCGTCGCCTCGACACACTCGGCCTCAGCGCCGTCATCGAGACCGGAGGTCGCTACCTGCTGGACCCGATGCGCAAGCACTATCCGACGCTGCTCTCGGACGAGGGGGCGGAGCTCCGTGCGGACCTCCTGCGCCGCGCTGTACGGATCGCGGTCGACCTGGGCGTGCATGTGGTTTCGTTCTGGAGCGGGGCGGCACCCGCCGGACTTTCGGAGGATCAGGCCTGGGATCGGCTGACCGCCGGGTGCGCCGGGCTGGCCGAGTACGCCGCAGACCACGACGTCACCCTGGGCTTCGAGCCTGAGCCTGGCATGTTCATCGACACCCTCGACCGGTTCGACGAACTTCGCTGCCGCCTCGGCGGGCCCGACGTCTTCGGGCTCACCCTCGACATTGGCCACTGCCGCTGTCTGGAGCCGCAGTCCATCACCGACTGCGTGCGCCGGGCGGCCGCCCACCTGGTCAACGTCCAGATAGACGACATGCGGCGCGGAGACCACACCCATCTGGAGTTCGGTGCGGGAGAGATCGACTTTCCCCCTGTCCTCCATGCTCTGGCCGACATCGGATACGGCGGGCTGGTCGCCGTCGAATTGCCCCGGCACAGTCACGCGGCGCCCGAGGTCGCCCGGCGTTCGCTGCAGTTCTTGCACACCGCCGTACGCTCCGCGTGCCCTGTTCAGGTCCGCCCATAGGAGAGTCCTGTGACCGTACCAGCCGAAACCGAGACCATGTCGGCCCGGCTTCCCGCCGTCGCCGCACGCTGGCTGCGCGAGGCCCTGACCGCCGTCGAGGCCGACCCGTCCCGCATAGACACGCTGCTCACGAGCGCCGGCCGCCATTGCGGCCGCCAACCGCTGCCCGGTGACCCGCCTCCCCCAGTCGGCAGGACCGTCGACGACGCCGTCCGCGCCCTTCTCCTCGCCAGGGTGCCGTGGCGTGGCGCCACGCTGGCCGACGCACTGTCCCGGCTGTACTGGCAAGGGGACGCGGCTGAACGTCGCGGCGTCCTGCGCTCCCTCTCCTGCTTCGGTTCGCGAAACACGCTTGGCGCCTTGGCCCTCCCGCTCGTACACGACGCCCTGCGGACCAACGACCCTCGCCTGATCGCGGCCGCGCTCGGTGACTACGCAGCCCGGCACCTGGACGCCGCGGCCTTCCGCCAGGCCGTCCTCAAGTGCCTTTTCTCCGGCATTCCACTCGTCGCCGTGACCGGACTCGACGAGCGCGCCGACCCGGAACTGACCCGCATGCTGACCGACTACGCCGAGGAGCGCAGGGCGGCCGGCCGCGCCGTTCCGTCCGACATCGAGCCGTTCATCGGAGCTGGACCCACTACCAGGGAGTGAGTGCCATGGACATCTTCGACCCCCACATCCATATGACGTCGCGAACCACCGACGACTACCAGGCGATGGCTGCGGCGGGAGTCCGGGCCCTGGTCGAACCCGCCTTCTGGCTCGGCCAGCCCCGCACCAACACCGGCAGCTTTGAGGACTACTTCGACAGTCTGCTGGGCTGGGAGCCTTACCGGGCCTCCCAGTTCGGCATCGCACACCACTGCGCGCTGGCCCTCAACCCGAAGGAAGCCAACGATCCCCGGCTCACCGGCGTGCTCGATCTGCTGCCCCGCTACCTGACGAAGGACCGGGTGGTGGCCGTCGGAGAGATCGGGTACGACTCCATGACCCCGGAGGAGGACAAGGCGTTCGCCGCCCAGCTCGCCCACGCGCTGACGTACGACCTGCCCGTTCTCGTGCACACTCCGCACCGTGACAAGGCCGCCGGCACCCGGCGCAGCCTCGATGTCATCCGCGAGTCCGGCATACCGGCGGAGCGGGTCCTGATCGACCACCTCAACGAGCCGACCGCGCGCATCGTCGCGGACAGTGGCTGCTGGATGGGGTTCTCCGTCTACCCGGACACCAAGATGAGCGTGGACCGCACGGTCTCGATCCTGGCTGAGTATGGCAGCGCCCGAATGCTCGTCAACTCAGCTGCCGACTGGGGCCGGAGCGATCCCCTCACACCGCGCCGAACGGGTGACGCGATGCTGGCCGCCGGTTTCGGTGAGAACGACGTCCGCACCGTCCTGTGGCAGAACCCGATCGACTTCTACGGGCAGAGCGGACGGCTCCAGCTGACCGACGAGAGCGATCCGGCGCATGACGACTACGCGGGCAATTCCATCAAGCGCGGAGAGGTGTAGTCGGCATGCGGCTACGCCACCGGGACGGATCCACCGTCCACCTTTCCTACTGCACCAACGTCCACGCCGCCGAGGATCTGAACGGCATCCTGGCGCAGCTCGCCGACTTCGCGGAACCCGTCCGAGAACGGCTCGGCGCGGACCGGCTCGGCCTCGGCCTCTGGTTCGCCCGCACCGCCGCGACCCAGGCACTGGTCGACCAGGGCGCGCTGACGAGACTCCGCCGCGAGCTGGACCACCGAGGTCTGGAGGTGGTCACCCTCAACGCCTTCCCGTACACGGGTTTCCACGCGGCATCGGTGAAGAAGACCGTCTACCGCCCGGACTGGACCGAGCCGGACCGGCTGTCATACACCCTCGACTGCGCCCGCATCCTGGCTGGCCTGCTGCCCGACGACGTCGACCACGGCAGCGTGTCGACGCTACCGCTGGCCTGGCGGACCCCCTGGTCCGCTGATCGGGCCGACCTTGCGTTCCACCACCTGGACCGGCTGGCCGACGGCCTCGCGGCCTTGTACACCGAAACCGGGCGTACCATCCGGGTCGGTCTGGAGCCCGAGCCCGGCTGCATCGTGGAGAACGTCGCCCAAGCCGCCGAGCTGTCGGGCCGTCTGGCCACCGACCACATCGGGGTGTGCCTCGACGCCTGCCATCTCGCCACCGGTTTCGAGGACCCGGTCGACGCGTGCGCACGGCTGGCTGCTGCCGGGCTGCCGATCGTCAAGGCCCAGGCGTCCTGTGCCCTCCACATCGATGATCCAGCCGACCCGGCCGCCCGTGCCGTGTTGGCCGGGTTCGCAGAGGAGCGCTTCCTGCACCAGACCCGGATGTCGGACGTCGGTGCCGCGTCCGGCGTGCTCGGCGCCGACGACCTGCCCGACGCGCTCGGTGGAGCGCTGCTGGGGGACCACCCGTGGCGAATCCACTTCCACATCCCGGTGCATGCCACGCCCGACCCACCCCTGCGGTCGACACGGAGCGAACTGACCGCCACTCTGGACGCCCTGTTTGGCGGGCCGACCGCGCTGACCGACCACGTGGACGTCGAGACGTACACCTGGTCGGTGCTTCCGGTCCCGCCGGACCGAGCCGGGCTCGTGGACGGCATCGCCGCCGAACTCGCTTGGACACGTGACACATTGACCGCGCTCGGCCTGAAGGAGTTTCACCAGTGAACCGGCTGGTCGTCCTGAACGTCGTCGGGCTGACGCCTCGACTCCTGTCCCACATGCCCCGTCTCTCCGCCCTGCGCGACCGGGGTTTCGGCGCCTGCCTGGAGCCCGTGCTGCCAGCGGTCACCTGCTCGGTGCAGTCCACCTTCCTCACGGGTGAACTCCCCGCCGCGCACGGCGTGGTCGGCAATGGCTGGTACTTCCGTGACCTGGGCGAGGTGCTGTTCTGGCGGCAGCACAACCGGCTGGTCGAGGGCGAGAAGCTCTGGGAGGCGGCTCGGCGGGTCCATCCCGGCTACACGGTGGCGAACGTCTGTTGGTGGTACGCCATGGGCGCTGATGTGGACTGGATCGTCACGCCCCGACCGGTGTATTACGCCGACGGCCGCAAGGAGCCCGACTGCTACACCCGGCCGCCGAGTCTGCACGACGAACTCACGCGCTGGGGAGGCCCGTTCCCGCTGTTCGACTACTGGGGGCCGAGGGCCGGGATCGCGTCGTCCCGCTGGATCGTCGGCGCCGCCCGTTACTTGCTTCGTCAGCACCGGCCCGATCTCAGCCTGGTGTACCTGCCTCATCTCGACTACGCGCTCCAGCGCCACGACCCGCACGGAGGTCGGGCCGCTGAGGCCGCCGCCGAACTGGACGAGGCGCTCGCGCCGCTGCTAGATGAGGCCGAGCGTGCGGACGCCACCGTCGTGGTACTGAGCGAGTACGGCATCACTCCCGTCGACAGCCCGGTCGACGTCAACCGCACGCTCCGTCGCGCAGGCCTCCTGGAGGTCCACACCCAGGACGGCATGGAGTACCTGGACCCCTGGTCCTCTCGCGCGTTCGCCGTAGCCGATCACCAGATCGCCCACGTGTACGTGCGGGACCCGGGCGATCTCGATCGGGTCCGGGGGCTGCTGTCGGAACTCGACGGTGTCGCCGAAGTCCTGGACGACGCCGGCAAGAAGGACCATGGGATCGACCACCCGCGCGCGGGTGAGCTGGTGGCCGTCGCGAAGCCCCGCTCCTGGTTCACCTACTACTACTGGCTGGACGACGCACTCGCCCCAGACTTCGCCAGGATCGTAGACATCCATCGAAAGCCCGGCTACGACCCCGCCGAACTCCACTTCGACCACACCGACCCGTTGGTCAAGGTGCGTGCTGCCGCGGCCCTCGCCCGCAAGAAGCTCGGCATGCGCTACACCATGAAGGTCGTGTCGCTCGACCCGTCACGTGTACGCGGCAGCCACGGCAGGCTGCCGACCTCCCCTTCGGACGGCCCCGTCCTCCTGTGTTCCGACGACCGCCAGGCCCGTGCCGCGGTGGCCGCCACCGAAGTCAAGGACCTCCTGCTGACGCTGGCCGGGCTGGGGCCGCGGGACAAGGAGAACCACTGATGAACGCCGCGCTGACGTTTCGAGTCCTGGGCCCCGTCGGGGCGTATCTGAACGGTCAGGCGGTGGGGATCGGCGGGGTCAAGCCCCGGACCGTGCTCGCATCGCTCCTGCTGGCACCCGGTCGGACGGTGCACGACGCGCGATTCAGCGAACTCCTCTGGGAGACAACCCCTCCACGTACGCAGGCTGCACAGTTGTACACCTACATATCGAGACTGCGCAGCACCTTGGGAAGCGGAGTGCAGATCGTCAGGATGCACGGCGCGTACCAACTGCGCATGTCCTCCGCCTCACTGGACTACGACGACTTCGTCGACCTCAGCTGCCGGGGTGTCGCCCGGCTGGCGGTCGGCGAGTACGAGCAGGCCCATGCCCTGCTGAGCACAGCGGTCGAGCAGTGGACGGGATCCGCTCTCACCAACACGACCCGATGTCTGGCCGATGCCGAACTACCGGGGCTGACCGAGGAGTACTTGACCGCCATCGAGAACAAGACCACCGCTGCCCTCGGGCTCGGTTGGCACAAACGGATCGTCCCGGAACTCACGCGGCTGGTGGCCGAGCAACCCAGCCGGGAGCACCTGCGCGCCCAGCTCATGGCGACGCTGTATCTGTGCGGACGGCAGTCGGATGCGCTCGATGTCTACCACGCGGGCCGGCGCGCGTTGAGTGCGGGCTGGGGTGTGGATCCGGGAGTCGAGCTTCGCAGAACCTATCAGGCGATTCTCGAAGACCGAATCCCGGACATCGTCCACAACGGCTCAGCGGCGGGTCATCCGCTGGCGCCCCACTAGCGAGATCGCCATCGCCAGCACCAACAGCGCTCCTCCGTAAGCGAGTTGCCAGGACCAGTAACCGGTCATCAGATCCTCGTCCCGCAGCCGGTCGCGGAGCGCCGGGCCAGCGGTGGTCAGGGCGATCCAGGCGACCAGAACGACTCCCATCGTCGGCAGGGTGCGCTGCAGCACCGTACCTGCTGTGAAGCCGAGCGCGACCAGGAAGAGGGCGACCGCGAACGGCGTCACACCGTGGGAGTCGAAGTACGCCTGGCTCATCGGGTCTTGGGTGAACCTGGACCAGCCCTCGGGGCGCTGGCCTGCCCATGCCACCGCGGCGGACAGGCCGGCGACGCCCGCCACGGCCACCGCGGCCGCGACGGCGATTCGGGTCGTGTACCAGCGCCGGCGACTGATCGTCTGGGTCCACACGAATCGGTGGGTACCCAGTTCGTATTCCCGCGCCACGGCGGGCGCGCCGACGAAGAAGCCCAGGAAGAGGGAGAAGTACTGCGAGAGTCCGGAGGTCAAACCGCGCATGCCTGGATAGGTGCTCTGCTCCCACACGGCCATGGCCGCGTAGAAGGCCAGGATGGCGAGCAGTCCGGCCGCTACCGCACGCTGCTGGCGCCAAGCCAACCAGATCATCGGACCTCCTCCGCAGCCAGGACCGGTACGGCCCGATCCTCCACACCCCGCATGTAATCGAGAACCAGCTCTTCCAACTTCGGCGTGCGGACCGAGAGCCCCGAACCGTCGATCGGCGAGGCCAGCCGTACGAGCGAGGAGACTCCTCGCTCACTCCGGGAGGTGCGGATGACCTCGTGCACGTTTCCGGCCAATCGCTCCGCCACGTCCAACGGACCGGACAGCACGGCGTGTTCGGTGAGGATCTCCTCGATCCCGCCGCTCAACCGAATGCGCCCACCGGTGAGGAGCACCAGGTAGTCGCAGACGTCCTCCAGCTCGGCGAGGACGTGGGAGGACATGACGACCGTCATACCGGTCTCGGCGACCGCCGCCATGAGGGACTCCATCACCTGATGGCGGGCCAGCGGATCCAGGTCCGCCATGGGCTCGTCGAGCAACAGCAGGTCGGCCCGTTTCCCGAGAGCCATTCCCAGCGCCACCTGGGTGCGCTGACCCCCGGAAAGGTGTTTGATCTTGGCCTCGAGCGGGATGCCGAGTGCTGCCAGCCGTTCCCGCGCGATCCTGCCGTCCCACACTGGATTGAGCCGTGGTCCGAGCTCGAGGGTCTCCTCAACTGAGAAGCCCGGATAGAGCGGCTTGTCCTGACCGAGGAACGCGACCCGGGCCAGGCCCTCCTCGCGCTCAGCGGGCTCGTCTCCGAAGACGCGGATGCTTCCGCAGCTCGGGGAGAGCAGACCGGCCGCCAGGTGCAGCAGGGTGCTCTTGCCGGCGCCGTTCGGCCCGACCAACGCGGCGATCCGGCCAGCGGGCACGGTGAACGACAGATCGTGTAACGCCCATCCCCTCTTGTAGCGCTTGCCGAGTCCGACCGCGCTCAACGCGTCGTCCGTCACGTCTCTCCTCCCTGTACGCCCACCTTGGCCCGCATCACGACGTCGAAGACCGCACGCAGGTCGGCCGCCTCCATACCGCTGGCGACGGCGGTATCCACCCACCGTTCGAGTTCCGTGCGCAGGGCCGGATTCCGGTCTCCCGGCGAACTTCCCAGTCCCCGGAGAACGAAGGTCCCCTGACCGGGCCGAACCTCCACGAGGCCGACCCGCTCCAGTTCCCGGTAGGCCTTGTGCACGGTATTCGGGTTGATCGCCAGTTGTGCGACGACCTCCCTCGCGGTCGGCAACCGATCGCCGGGGGTCAGCATCCCCAGCCTCAATGCCTGCTCGATCTGGCGGATCAGCTGGAGATAGGTGGGCAGACCGGATCTCCGGTCAAGGTACAGCTCCAGCATGAATCCCCTTACCACTAAGCCCTTAGTAGTAGCGTAGTAGAAGGATGCTTCAGCCAGCAAGGCGCTTCACCCCTTCGTGATACCGCACGGGCCGTCAGAATCCGGCGCTCGCAGGCCCGATCCGGCCCCAGGGGACAGGCCCTACGTCTCCGGAACGATCCGGCGCAGCGCCTCCAACAGCCCAATGCGCGTACTCCCGGCCCGAGCCAGAGCATGGGTAAGGTCCTGGACCGAGTTGAACCCTGCCTCCTCCGCCCAGACCGCATAGCCGGCCTCGCTCCTGCGGCCCGTCCACGCCTCGTGTTCGCCGCGCAGCTGCCGCGGGCCGCTCCTCGCCGCGACCTCCGCCGGTTCCACACCGGACTCCCGCGCGGCCTCCGCGGCCAGGGCGGCGCCCCTCCCCCACTTCTCGAACTCGTCGTTCCATCGCAGGTGATCCAACAACGGCTTGGCACTGCGTTCCGTGTGGTGCGCGTACAGCAACCACCGGTGCAGCGCCCGGCACTGCGCCGCCTCCCGCGCCAGGCCCCGGAACTCCTCAGGCGTGACCTGGTTGCGGCTCAGCCACCCCGCGAACGCGGCCTCGTCCTCGTATCCGTGCCGGGCCGCCCAGCGGGAGGCCTCCTCGTCGATCTCGCGCTCCGACGGAGTGACGTGCAGAAGCCTCGCCAGGACGAGGGCCACCGCCCGGTTCAAGGCGTCCTCGTTCAACCGACCGGCCCCCGGGTGGTGCAGTTGGACGTGGTCCGCGACATCGGAAAGAGCGATGCGGACCCCGTCGAACTCCACTTGCCGTTCACGGTTGTAGAGCGTGTCCAGGCTCGCGGTCGGTGCCAGCGTCCACGGCACGACCGTATCGTCGGCGGGCCTACGCCGGTCCGCCAGTTCCCCGAACAGCGCGCGGGCGTCGTCCGCCTTCACATCGACGAGGTTTTCCCGCCAGAACACGTCGAGGCGACGCGCCTCCTCCGCTCCGGAAGTGCGCAGCATCGCGGCGATCCGCGCCCTGGACCGATCGCGGTAGTGCAGGCCCTTCGCGGTGTCGACGGCCAGCCGTGCCGTCTCCGCGGAGATCACGCCGCGCGCCTGAGCCGCCTCAACGGTCGCCCTGATGTTGACCATGGGTTCTGAGAGTTTGATGTAACGCCCGTCCTCGAACGCGTACGTCAGGGCGACCTCGTCGTCGTCGATGATCTCCCCGGAGGCGTAACGGGCGAAGACCTCGCCCCGGCCCCGCATCCCGAACGCTTCGAGCTCCGCCGCGCGCAGCGCTCCCATGCTCGAAGCGCCGTACACCCGGACCCCGCGTTGCAGGGCCAGCAGCACCTCCTTGTGCCAGACGGAACGGGCCTGATGGAACTCGCCGTCGACCAGGGCGATGACGTCCGGGTCGTGAACGGTGAGGACCGTCGCGATGTCCGCCTGCTTGGCCGGAGGGAAGAAGACCGCGTCAGGAAGGATGCCGCGTGCTTCGTCCAGCGGCAGGGACGGCCCGAGGAAGACGATGACGGTCACGAGTTCACTCCGATCGCGGAGCTCTGCGCGAACCGGCGCGCACGCCTGCCCGGCGCGTAGTTCTCCATGCGGTAACCCTCCAGCCCGGGAACCACGACCTTCACCACCGAGATCGGCGACCCCGGACGGCTCAGGTCCACTACGATCACGCGCTGGATTCCGACGGCCCGGAGCCGCTCCAGCATCAGGCAGATGTCCCCTTCGAAGGTGGCGGTCGCCTCCGAGGCTCCCGGACGGCCCGCCACGACGGGCGGCGTCCCGTCGGCCATGGAGAGCATCCGCTCGTACTCGTGGTCGGCGTGGGCGTGGGTGTGGAGGTCCCGGTTGCGGAAGATGTCGTCCCGGGAGCCGGCGATGTGGACGGTACGGGCCTGCACCGCCTCGGTGAGCGCACGGGTCAGGGCGATCTCCGGGTCCAGGTGGGCCCCATAGCCCCGGTAGGTTCCGTCGACCTGGCGCGTGCGGTCGAAGATGTCCGCCATGTACACCGGCACCCGGGTGTCCACCGTACAGTCGAAGAGCAGGACACCGACGTCCGCCTTGCGCAGGCGGTCCAGCAGTTCGCGCACCGCGGGCAGTTCGACGGCATCAGGGTCGAGAACCGGGGGCGGGGTGCGCTGCGCGTCCCAGCGTTCCTGTCGGCAGGTGGCCGCGTCCCGCTCGATGACCTCCGACAGGGCGGCGTGCAGGGCCTCGGCGAGGTTGTTGCCCGAGGCCAGCCCGCTGGACGTCACCTGGAAGGAGAACAGGTCGAAGATCCGGCTCGTACGGTTCCCCATGTGGATCATCGAGACGGGAACGGCGACCTCCTCCTGGGAGAGGACGTCCCAACCGAAGGTCCACAGGTACGGCCAGTCGGGCGGGAACGGCGCCGCCCGGGAGAGCGGCAGGTCTTCCGGGTCCGGTACCGGGAATTCGTCGCTGATCTCCTCGTACGACCTGCGGACCGCTACGGGCGACCACTCCTCGGCGTGGTGCAGCTCCAGGGACTCCATCGCTGCGGAGACCAGGGCCGCTTCGAGGGTCATGCCCTTGCCCGCGCTGCTACTCAGCGTCCGCCCGTTGGGACGGATGGCCAGGGTCACCGGGATGCCGACCGTGTCGAGACCCGTGATGTCTGCCAGCCTGGTGATGCCCGCTGCGGGGAAGAGCGGGCTGATCCGCCGAAGCGTCTCCTCCGGCGGGACGCTGCGCTGCGTGCCCCGGAAGTAGTTCTTCACCGCCTTCAGTTCGACACCCCGGTAGTGAACCACCGATAGGTGCGGCGGCTGGTCCCAAACGCGCATGTCGTGCCCTTCGAATCGCTCCGGCTTCATCGTCAGTCCGCCAGGCATCCGGCGATCAGCGCGGCGGCGCCAGTCAGTTCGGCGCCGTCACCACCGCCCGGGCCTGCCCCGGTGCCCGCGCGCAGGTGCCCGAGCGCGGCGTCCACCGCCGCACCTGGCACGTCGGACAGCCCGATAGCGCCCGCGGCTTCGGCCGACGGACCACCGTCGTGCGCGAGCAGTCGCTGCGTCATCACCGGGTCCGTGACGAGCAACCGGAACGCGGCCTTCAGCCGGTCCTCATCCCGCTGCACCGGCAACCTCTTTCCTCTCTTCCGGGCCGGCGTCCACTCGTAGGGCACGCACGGTCAGGTCACAGACCTCCTGCAGGCGTGTGGGGCCCTCCGCCGGAAAGAGCCGGGCGCCGTGCGAGATGAGCAGTGCGGCGAAGGCCCGCCGGCTCCGGCCGTCGCTGCCGTCAACTCGGCGCGCATACCGGGTGAGCAGGGGTTCCAGGGCACCGTTTCCGCTGGACGGCGCCGAGCGGGCGGGCACCGGCACGGCCCGTGGCTGCGGCTCCGCCGTCACCGCGGCGGCCATTGCCGCCACGATGGCGATCTGCTCGTCCCGCCGGCGGTCGAGCAGGGGCAACCAGGCGAGGAAGTCGTCGACGCACCGCCGCATGCGTTCCTCGTCCGTGGGCCGACCTGCCAGGAACCCGGCGGTCTCGAGGCTGTCCACCCGGTGCACTTCCTCGGCCAAGCAGAGCACGTCCGGCCCACCGTGCAGATCGACGTTCGGGGCAACCGCCACGACGGCGGCCCGGACCACCTGGCCACCGGCGATGAGGTCCAACCCGACGCGGTCCAGCTCGGCCACGGCCGCCGGGCGCTGCTCGGCGTCGGCAGCCCGGCAGTCGAGCCGGAGGGTAAGACCGTGCCACTCGTACGACCACTGGGCGACGCACCCTTCGGCCGCCAGTTTCTCCATCCTCGCGCCGACCAGCCCCGGCAGTTCGTCCACGACCGTGGAGCGGCACTGATACTCGCCGCGGACCCGGAGCCACTGGTGCGTCCATGAGCTCTGAGCGGGGGCGGTGCGCGGGCGCGGATCGTCCTCCGGGGGCAGCAGGAGGTGCGCGGTGTGCCTGCCGCCGCCTCCGGAGACCACGGGGCTCTCGAAGTGCGGAAGCTCCTGGCAGTCCACGCCGCTGGGGTTCGCGAGAGCCTGCAGCGCCAGTTCGACGGCGGCCGGGGCCGACGTGTCCACCGGCAGTGTCTGGCCCCGACCCGCGAGGGCGAGCCAGCGCCGGTTCCCCAGACCGGGCAGCGCGGCGCGCAGACCGGCGCTGACGTCGGGCGCACCGAGGATGTCCTCGACGGCGGGGGCACTCAACAGCCAGCGTTCGGGGGCAACGATCACGCGGCCGGCCACCACCCTGGGCAGGTGCGGCAGTTCCTCGCCGAGGGCACCCCAGGTCCACTGGACCGGGCCGGGGTCCAGGAACGGCTGCAGCAGCGCGTCGAGCATCCGCTGCAGACCCGTCCGCGAGTGGCTCGGCCACGGATGCACTCGGGCGCCGGTCCGCCGGTCCCAGAGCTCCGGACCCGACCCGGGAGTAAGCGACACCAGGACGTCGTCCAGCTCCGCAGTGCCGTCGGTCTCCTCCGACAACACTCCGAAGTCCTGGAGCAGTGGCTGCGGAGAATGGTGGTACCCGCCGAGCAGGACGGCACAGTACCGCCCTTCGTACTGGTCGAGCAGGGCCGCGTGGATCCAGTCGGTCACACCGGCGTCCCTCGGGCCGTCCGGCTGGCCGGTCTCCGCCAGAAGATCGAAGGACTCGCCGGTGCGGGCCCATTGGGCCAGTGCCCGCGCGCAGGTCCGCTCGGCGGCTTCCCCGGAGCGGCCGGACCGCCAGGGCAGGTCAGCGAGTTCGGCCTCAAGATCCAGCAGTTCGGCCACCGGGACAGCGCCGTCGCCGTGGCGCGCGAGGAACGCCGCGTCGAGGGCCGCTTGCCGAGGCGACTCGTCCGCCAACGACAGGACTCGCCCGTAGGCCTTACGCAGCGCGCCGAGCGACGAGCGGTCGACGGCCGGCAGGGCCACTCCGGTCCCGATCCGCACCCGCAGTCGCTCGCCCTCGGGGACGTCGGTCAGCACCCCCTCCAGAGACGCGGTGTGGCGCGGCCACACACCGGCGACGCCTTCGGCCAGATATTGCTGCAGCGGCTGCTCCTGGCCGAGCCCCGCCTGGAGCGCGCGAAGGCTCCCCATGGCTTCGTCCTCCCCTGCAGCCGTGAGAACCTCCCAAGCCCGCTCCATCCCGCTGTCAGCGGTCGTCGCCAGGTCGGCGAGGAGCACGCCCGCGTCAATCAGCCGGTCCAGGAAGGCGTCGAACCGTTCGACCGGTGTCGCGGGTGACGCCGCTGCCAGGGCCGCAGCGGCCCTAGTCCGTTCGGTGCCGTGCTCACCGCAGGCGGCCAGGACCGCATCGATCGCCGTGGAGGCGCTCACCGCGGAGAGCACGAGATCCGGTCCCTGCCACGTACGGAACTCGTACCTGGTACCGGCCCTGCGCAGCGTCGGGTTGCGCCGCAGCCGAACGAGGTCCGACCCGGCCGTCGTGACGGCGCGGTGGAGCAGCGCGCGGAGCGCGCCGCCACTAAGGCCTGCGGTCACCGTGAGGTTCGGCCTCGCCGGCATGTCCAGTCTGCGTCTGTGCCCGATGGTGGCCGTGACCGTCACGCAGAGGCCGACGGGCCGGGCGGCCCGGGTCGCGCGGGCGTGCATGAAGGCGTCGAAGACCTCACCCGCGGTGGCGGCGTCGCGGCCCCCGGTGCCGTTCAGCTGGGCGCCCGCCGCAGCGATCCGGGCGAGGTCGGTGGGAAGCCGGTCCGCCCGTCCCACGGCAGCCACCTCGTCGACACTGACGATCGGAATTCTCAGGTGCACGATCATCGGGCCGTCACTCCGTACGCCCGGAACCGATGGGGATGGTGAGCAACCGTTCCTCCCACAACGGGGGGACCCCCGAAGCGAGGTGGAGCAGCGTCAGAGCCACCCCCAGGTCTCCTTCGAGGAACGAGTGTTCCGGCCGCATTCCTTCCCGGCCATAGTACTCCAGGCCTCCTCTGGCCCGGCGGCGCTGGACGAAGGACGTCCAGAAGTCGATCACGACATCGGCTGCCGGCAGTCCGTGATCGCCCCGCACGCGGTTCGCGAAGTAGATCAGCCCGGCGGCGCCGTGACACAGACATGGGTCCACCACCCGGGTGCGGTCCACGGGCCTGACTGCGGCGGTGGCCGCGACGTGCTGTGCGACCTCCGCGACCTCCGGGTCGCCCGTCGCCTTCGTGGCGACGTCCAGGGCCAGGGCGATGCCCGGGTCCCCGTAGCACCAGGCGCTGCGCGAGATCTCGTAGCGCAGTTCGACGGCCTGGGGGAACACCGCTCCGTCCGTGTCGGTGCGCTGCTTCAGCAGCCATGCCAGGGTTTCGTCGAGCAGCTTCCTAGCCCGCTCCCGGGCGGGTGTGTCGCTCATCGCGACCGAGGCGAGGAAGGAGACGAGGCCGGCGTTGCCGTGCGCCATGCCGAGGTCGCGGTAGCCGACCAGGTGGGGGGTCTCGGCGAGCCGGAAGCGGGCGGGTGCCAGTCGGATGAACGCTCCGTCCCCGCGTTCGGTTCTTGCTTCGATCACGTCCATGACGCCCGATGTGATCTTCTCCCTGGTGCTGCGGGAGGGATGCACCAAGCCGTAGACGCCGAGCCCGAGGACCCCGGTCGGCAGATCCACGTCGACGTCTTCCGGATACTCCTCGACCCACCGCACGACGGTGTCGTCGATGGCCGTCAGACCTCCCAGCGCGACGCCGTGGACCCTGGACAGCTGCACCGCCGTCCAGCCCACGTGTGCGGCACCGCCGTACAGCCAGGGGGTGGCGCCGTGCCCGACTCTCAGCAGGCCCAAGGCATCCCGGAAGGCGCCGATCGCGCCCTGGTCCTCGCCGGTCACCCGGGAGAACTCCAGCCGGGCCAGGGTCACGTCGAGCTGCAGGGACAAGTCGTCCGTCCCGGCTGCGCCCTCGAGTGCATCCTCGTAGAGGGTTCGGGCCAGGGACATCAAATCCTCGGTACCGAGCGGCTCCGGCGGCTCGTGATGATGGTGGTGACACGCTCCGTTCGACACTCAGGCCTCCAATCGCGCTTGACGCTCACGCATCTTCCGGATTGCCAGTTCATGGGCCAGGAACTCGAGCCGCCGGGGATCGGAGGCGAAGATCCGGTTGCAGTGCATGTGCAGCACGGACGCCAGCACACGCATGGTCGTTCTGGTGTTCTCAGTGGAACGGAGGGATTCGATCAGCACCTTGAGTGCTGCCGCAGTTCCCGGGCTCACCGTGCCCTCGGCCGACTCCCGGTCCAGCGCGGCACGATGCTCCCGGTGGTACCTGCCCACGCGGTTGCCCGTTTTGAAGAAGGAGAGGCCCAGGCCGTCCTGGCAGGCTTTGAGGAACCTGCGGCGCTGTGCATCGTCGTCGAACAGCACACCGCACCACTGGACGACATCCGAGACAGCGCGATAGAGGCGCGCGGTCTCGTCAGGGCCGCCGGCGAGGAACTGCGCGATGTCGTCGCTGTCGGCAGAGAAGAGCTCCTCCGCGAGCGCTAGGTTGGCCGGGCCACCGTACCGGCCGATCTCCGGGACGTACTCGCCCGCCGCGGTGCGGGAGGCCAGCCCCTCAGCCACCAGGGCCCGGCCGAGATCCTCCATCTCCGCCAGCACGCCGGGGCGGTCCTGGGGGCGCACCGGCCTCATCCGCACCCGAACGTGGTGCCCGTCGTCGTTGTAGCGCACGAAGAACCACGCGTTCACCAGCCCCTTGGACTCCAGATCGGAGGCGAGGCGGTGCACCCGCCCGATCAGGCGGTCGGCGGCGGCGGTCCCCGTGTAGTACTTGAAATACGTCCACTTGCGGCCCAGTTCCGGGTCGAAGGCCCTGGGCACCTCCGCACCGGACTCGGGCGGGACGGTGCTGCTAAGCGGGACGATGACTTCAGCGGTGTGACGACCGCCAGGCCCCTCGACAGCCGGGGCCTCCAGTTGCGGCATCTCGATGAACTCGACGTGGCTGCGGGTGCGCATGCGCTCCAGAGCGTCGCGCACCGACCCGTCGGAGTGGATGTCCATGGGGAGGACCTGGTCATACTGCCCGACTCCGATCCAGCGCCGCCCACCGAGGCCCTCCAGCGCGGCGCGCAAATCCTCGGCCGGTCGCGCGGATTCCAGGATCCGACGGACCTCGTCCGAAGTGAGGTGCCACACCTCCTTCGCCACGATGACGCGCCCGCAGGTCACCCGGGGCAGGTGCGGGAGCCCGCCGAGGTCACCCCAAGTCCAGCCGATCGGCCGGATGTCCGCGACATGGCCAAGGAACGTGTAGAGCGGATGGGAGCCGACAGCTCCCACATTATGGGCCGAGTTCAGCTCGATGAGCACTCGCCGCCCGGTCTCGGCGTCCCGGATCCGGAACTCCGAGCCGACCAGGCGGATGAGAAGCCGGTCCAACGTGAGGGTGCCGCCCGCGCCGCCGGAGAACGCAATGGCGTCGTCGAGCAGTTTCGGTCGGAGCAGGACGTTTCCGACCCGCCCTTCCGGGGCGTGGACAAGTTCGGCGCGGATGGGTGCGGACGACGCACCCTCGGTCGGGTCGGCCCCTCGCTGCTCCTCCACCCAGGCCCGCAGCCGCTGTTCGACGTCCGGTCGGGACAGCGCGAAGCGTGCCAGCAGGGCAGTGGGTGTCCGACGGTGGCCCGCGAGCAGCACGCTGTGGAACCCGCCCTCATGGTCGCCGAGGAGGGCGGCGTGTGCCGACTGCTGGGGGGTACGCTCGGCCATCGGATAGACCCCGATGTCGAAGGACTCTCCGGTCTTGAGCCAGTGCGTCAGCGCCCGGACGACTGGCGAGTGCAACTGCAGCTTCGGAGCGGCGCCGTAGGACTGGACGCCAGCCTCCTCGGCCACCTTGGACATCTCGCGTTCCGAACCGGCGAGGATGCCGTTCTCCTGGTCGGTGGCTTCGAGCAGCGGCACCTCCGCGTCCTCATAACGGGCCTGGAACGCCTCCCGGGCGCTCTTGAGGGGGTCGGGTGCGGGGAACAGGCCGTCGAGTCGCCGCAACGTCTCCTCAAGGTCACGGACGGCATCGCGGCTGATGATCGCCTTCCGGACCGGGAGTTCCAGGTCGATGTGGTAGCGGTCCTTCGTCGGTACGCCGCGCAGTGCCGCAATCGATTCGCTGGCCCTATCCCAGGCGCCGGCTAGCGCCTCGGTGAGGTACGGGCCGACCGGCCGGAGCCCGCAGGCCTGGTCGAGGAGCTCGCGGACGGCCGCTGCGCGGCCGTGGCTGCCGACGCGTTCCAGCACCTCGACGGTGATGTCCCCGGGCTCGCGCCCCGGCTCGATGAGGTTGATCGCCCGTAGCAGCAGACCGGAGTCCACCAGGTTTGCCAGGAACGCGCTGACCGCGGAACGGGGGGTTCCGGGGCTACGGGCGGTGATCGCGTCGATGATGTCGGCGCCGAACACCGTGCCGGCGCCGCATATCCGCCGGACCTCCTCGATCGCGGGGGTCGCCCGCAGCCGGACGACGTCAGCGCTGGCATCGCCCTGTTTCGCGTACCGCAGGTCGGGGCCGCTGCGGCGCGCGGTGGGATTCACCCGCAGCGGCCACTGGGCCGGGCCGGTTTCGTCGAGGGCCTCTTTGATGGCTACTTCCAGCGCCTCTATGTCCAACCTGATCCGGGCCCGGTCGCCCTCTCGGTCGCCCAGGACCAGGCGTTGGACGGCGCCGATCCCAGCGATCGCGGTACCGGCGAACAGACCGTAGGGGGTCGCGCGACCTCCCATCCTGCTGGCGTACCGGCCGATGGTGCTCTGCGCACGCTGGTGGTCCCCGGCCAGCGCGACCAGCTCGGCACCGGCGGCCAGGGCCACGGCCGTCACCACCCTCGGGTCCTGGACCAGTTCGTCGGCAGGCCGTCCCCAGGTCTCGTCCACACTCAACGCGGCGACGCGCAACAGTCCTATGTCGGCTGACACTCGCTGTCCTTCCCTCTCAGTCGCAAAGCGCTGCGACCGCTTCGTAGATGTCCTTGACCGCTCGGCTGTGCGCGACGGGGTCCTGCGACACCTCGGCGATGACGACCTCATCCGCACCGGTCATCTGCTGCACCCGTACGATCGCCTGGGCGCATTCCTCGACGCTGCCGGCGCAGTTGACGACCACGGGCCGGCGGTGCGCGTCGGTGATCGTGGCGGCAGACCGGTCGCTGGTCAGCACCGTCATCGCCACCGCGGTCGTCCCCGAGTCCGGGCGCAGCGAGCGGTAGGTCTCGAACTGCTGCAGGCAGGTGTCCAGATTAGGGTTGAGGAAGAGGCCGTGCGAGTAGTTCAGCCCGAGCTTCCCGGCCACCTCGGCGGATCCCCCGCCCGCGCCGTGGATCCAGCGCTCGTAGGGCAGGTTCAGTGGCGCGATGGCCGGCGACCCGGTGTCGAGCAGTTCCAGCAGCAGGTCCAGTGCGGCGGTGAACTGCCGGTCGCTCTTCCGGAGGTGATCGAGGATCTCGGATCCCGGTCCACCAAAGTCGCCGCGCCCGATGCCCAGGTCGAAGCCGTTGGGGCTGAGTCCGACCGCGTCCCCCACCTCAACGGCGGTGAGGTAGGGGTCGCGGATGCGCAGCAAGGTGACCGCCGAGCCGACGCGGGCACGGCGGACATGGGTACCGAGCATCGCGGCGAGCAGTAGCGGGTTGGCACACGCGCTGGCCGGTCCGTGGTGTTCCGGGATCCAGATCCGGGAGTATCCGACCTCGTCGGCCAGCAGCGCCGCCGTCGTCGCGTGCTCCTGTTTCTCCTGGCGTGAACGGTCCGGCGCAAAGTCGAAATACTCGATGAGTCCGAGCCGCGGCGACAGTGGGCGCTCACCGGCCTGCCGGGTACGGCCGACCGTCCTGTCGGAGATCACTGGGCCTCCATGAAGACGCTTGCCTGCAGGGTGTACATGTCGGAGTAGAGGCCCTGAAGGGCCATGAGGCTCTCGTGCGTTCCGCTCTCCACCACCTCGCCCTTGTCGAGAACGAAGATCCGGTCGGCGTTGCGGACGTTGGAGAACCGGTGGGAAACGACGATCGCGGTCCTGCCGTTCAGGTGGGCCTTGATGTCGTTCAGCAGCGCGTGGTCGGACTGCGCGTCGAGCGCGGAGGTTGGCTCGTCGAGGATGACGAGTTCGCGGGAGCGGTAGAAGGAGCGGGCGATCGCGATCCGTTGGGCTTCTCCGCCCGACAGCGAGGTCCCGTCGACGAACTCCGGGCCGAGCTGGGTATCGACACCGTTGGAGAGGCGTCCGATGATGTCCCCCGCCCCCGCGTCGTCGATCGCGCGGTCGATCCCGCCACGATCCGGTGTGCGCCGGACATCGCCGATGGAGACGTTCTCGGCGACCGTGAACTGGTAGGTGACGTGGTCCTGGAAGACCGTGGTGACCTGGTCCCGTAGGACCTCCTGGTCATAAATCGTCGAATCCAGGCCATTCCAGCGTACTTCCCCAGAGGTCGGCTCGTAGAGGAAGGCCAGAATCTTGGCCAGAGTCGTCTTTCCGGAGCCGTTGGGACCGACGAAGGCCACCAGTTCGCCGGCCCGGATGGTCATCGTGACGCCCTTCAGGGCATCGCGGTCGGCTGCGGGATAGCGAAAGCTGAGGTTCTCGACGCGGAGCTCGTCGAGCGGCTCGGGCAGCCGGCGCTCATGGTTCGCGCCGCCCGTCCCCTGCGCGTACCGGTAGAACTCCTGCTGGTCACTCAGGAACAGCCCGGCTTCAGCGAGTTCGCTCAACGGCCAGCCAAGACTTCCGAGCTGGGCTCCGAGTTGCGATAGCGCCATCGCCGCCGCGATCACTTCCGGCGTGCCGAGCCGTCCCGAGTAGTAGAACCAGCCGAGGACGGCAATGCTGGAGGTCAGCAGCAGCCCGAGGGCGAGCTGTCCGCCCAGGAGGCTCCGCCGCTGCTTCCCGAGCAATGTCCTGAGCTCATCCAGCCGCTCACGCGACAGCCGGTCATATCGCTCGGAGAGGTGCGCCATTAGACCGAACGAGCGTACCTCAGCAGCAGGTTGACGGGTGGACATCAGTTGGCCCAGGTACCGGCGCCTGCGTTCCAGTGGGGTCACCCGGCCGATGAACTGGAAGCGCTGGCCGGCCAGCCTGGTCGACACGAAGAAGATTGGGACTACGGTCAAGAGCACGGCAGGTACCAGCAGGGGCTCCAGGAGGAAGAGCCAGCCGACTAGGGCAGTCGCCCGTAGGGCCGCCGCGAGCAGCGAGGTGGAACTGCGCACCACCTGGGTGGGCCGATAGTCAGCCGTCGCCTCGGCCCTGGTCATCCGATCGTGAATCTCGGGCCTGTCGAAATCGATTAGGTCGAGTGCAGCGATTGCCCCGTGCATTCGGGTCGCGGTCAGCCGCTTCACGTGCTCGGACAGCAACTCGCGGATGACCTCACGGATGTTGTCGATCGAGGCACCGACGATGGTCAGGCCCACCGCGGCGCCGAGCCAGGGGAGCATCGCTTCGACAGCGACCTTGGCATCGGGCATGGAGCCGCGCCCGACGAACGCTTGGGCGGCTCCGCGGATGACCAACAGCTGGCCGACACCGAGCAGCGCCGCCACGGCCGGCAGGCCCACGGCGAGGGCGAAGAGCCGACGGTCCGCCTGGTAGCTGAGCCGCAGGGAGCCTGCGATGTTCTGGAGCAGTGTTCGTGATTGCGGCGCCTGCCGGCGGCTGTCCTGTTTCACGCCAACCCCCTCGTCCCTTTCCCCAACCCGGACCGGCCATGCGAGGACGCCTGGCGCAGCGCGCCCTCGCATGGCCGGTAGCAATCACGGCAGCGGGATCGCACCCGGGGTGCGACTACCCCTCACGCCGTTGTCAGCAGGTGCAGGTGGAGCCGGGAGGGCAGTCGCACGTCCACTTGCAGCTCCAGCAGGTGGTGGATGTGGTCCAGTCACCCTCGACCGCCATACTGGCACCGAGGTCACCGCGACCGGGGGCGGAGAACACCTCCTGGTCGATCGACAGGTCGAGCTCCCCGACCATTTCAGCAAGGGCCTGCGGCATATCTTTCTCCTTTCGGTGTGACCTAGATCTACACTGGCACCCGAGCGTCGAAATCCGCTCGGACCCGTCCACAGAAGCACACGGCCGCCGCATCGTCAACGCCCGAACGATGCCAGTGGAGTCTATATTTTTCGAGTCGTCACCCCATCTCCTCGGGCACCTGTCAGAATCCCGAGAGAGCGTTTGTCGAGGCACCACGAACGCTGCTGCGCGAAATATAGATGCAATATAGACACCACTGCTAGGGTCACTGTGGGCCAACTTCCGACCAAGCAGGGAGCACCATGAATGACCGGCTCAGCCGGCGGGGAGTAGTACGGATTTCGCTCGGTCTCGCCGCGGGAGCGGCCATTGCGTCAATCCCGGCCAACGCCCAGGCGACAGGCCGGTCACGAGGGCGCAACGCCCGCGACGACGCCCGCGCCATGGAGCTGTGGCACGCGTTCGACCAGGACACCTACCACCGCCCGGTCCCCGCTTTCGCTAAGGCGATGGATGAACTCCGCCAGAAACTCGGCGACCAAGTAGAGGGGGCGTTTCTCACATCCTGGCGCTATCACATGCGTGCAGGCACTTACCCGCAGAGCTTCGCGGCCCGGATGAAAGATTTCAAGGACCAGCTCTCAGCTATCTCGCAAACCGAGCTCGCAGTCTTCGACAGATTTTTCGACGAAGACTTCAAGGGCCTCACCCGCGCCTTCTCGGCATTCGGACAGGGAACTCTTTTCGATCCGCGAGAAGGACAGGGAAACCAAGTCCACACCATGAACTACGGCCCGAACGGCTCGGCTCCGCTCGGGTACCACATCTGGCACGCCATCATTCGCGCCATGTCCGAAACGGGGATCGATGCCGACCGGTGGAACCGGATCAACCCGCTCGTCGGATTCGCCTGGGCGCTCCAGACCGCCGCGAAGCCGTCGGTGGCCACGCCCAACCCCGGACTCCCGCACGATGTGGTGCACCAACTGGCCCACAAGTGGCTGAGGATGGATCAGCAGCAGCTGGATCAGGAGTTCATGAGCATCCCCTACCCGAACGGGATGTCCTGAAGACTCTCCCGCGCGAACAAGGGGGGCTGCAGGGACGGATCGGCTGTCCGAACCGTCCCTGCAGCCCCTTGCCGATCGTGCCGCATGAGGTGGTTCACGGCAGAGGGCGGGAGCAGGACGACACCCCGACATAGGCGAGTCCGTCGTACTCCTCCGCCGGCACGGTCGGCATCAGGCTCAACCGGTAGGTCCAACGCGGCACCAGCGCACCGAAGCTTCGCATGACCTGGCTTTCATGGAGCCAGTGTCGTACCGCCGCCGGGGCAGCGGCGCTGGCCCGTAGATCCACCAGATGGTCCCCAGGGCAGGCAGCGGCGAGTCGCGACTCCACGGCGGCGGGGCGGGGCGGGCCGATCCGGTTACCGACGGCGGGCGGGACGCCCGTCCATCGCCGATGTCCGGGCCACACCCGCCGTGCACGGAAGGCGCCGCTGCCGAACAGCAGGCCGAGCGCGTAGTAGGCCGCACCGTTCCGTGCGCTCAGATGCCACCCCAGCGCCGGCACTGCGCCACCCTGGCGGCCCTTCATGACATGGCAGTTGTGGGCCCACAACGCGACCTTGGCGGACGGATCCTCAAGCAGCACCCCCATGGCGTCGGCCATGTGGCGATCGCGTGCGGCGAAGGCGGTCTGCAACGGATCCGTGTGCCGACGAGCGCATGTCACCACGTCTGCGGCTCGCACCAGAATTCTGGCGTGTTCGATCGCATCGGCTGCTTCAGGGCCGAACTCCTCCAGAGCATCCACGAGTTCGTGCGCATCCCGCACCAGCTTCCGGGCGCCCGGGAACGATCCAGGATACGCCGTGGAGAGCACACCGAGGGCAGAGCGGAGGGTGGTCAAGCGCTCCGGTGCCGCCGGTGCCGCTTCGCGAAGGAATGAGTCGAGTACCGTGAGCGAGGCTCCGCACCGCTGTGGATCGATGCCCGCGAAGCGCACCTTCTCATCCTCGGGTCGGCCGCGGTTGTAGGCGCGCATCCACTCGATTACCGCGAGCACCTCACGAGTCCGCCAGGTCCAGAACCCCAACCCGGCAAGCACCTTGTCGGCCTCCCCGATGCCATAGCGCACGTAGGCGTCAACTGCCGGACTCGCCGACGCGCTCGCTTCCATGGCCAGGGTTCGGAAGCCCAGCTCCATCACCAGAAACTCCAGCAGGCGATGTTTGAGCTGGAAGAATTCACGCGTGCCGTGCGTGGCTTCTCCCAGTCCCACGATCCGCACGCCGGCGAGGACCTCCTTCAGCGGCTGAAGGTCAGCCGTGGGTGCCCCTGCGACAAGGCTTTTCAACGACAGAGCGCTTCGGGCCAGCCAACCGGTCAGCTCGGCCGGCGCGGTGTCCCGGCCCATCAGGCTTCGGTACCGGGAGCCGGCCGACGATACGGGTATCCCAGCTTCTCCCCGAGCCAGCCGTTGTTGCCGCTCGGGCGGCGCTCACTGCTCTGCGCGTCATGGAGACGGAAGGTGCGCTCCGGGGCCGCCGGGGCAAAGTCGATCGCCTCCACGCTCTTCGACCAGGACACGTGCATAACCATGGCGTCGGACGCTCCAGTCAAGTCCCGTGACTCGCTCCGGACTCCGGGATCAATAGCAAGTACCCAGCTTCGGCTGTGTTCCAGCCACACGCACGAGGTGTGACCTCGATGGGTCGCATATCGCATAGCTTACGCAGCTACGGCTCCACGCAGGCAAGTTAGCCAAGATCTGCTAGAACGCGCCGAGGTGGCCGACGCGCTTCTGGGCTGTCCACGGACACAAAGCGCCCAAGCCCGGCCAGCTGACCCACCGAACTCATCTGGGAACACGGGACTCTGTTGGCACGTCATAATCCAGTGCGGCCGTTGCCCGGCGGTGTGCCGGCAAGGCCGAAGACAGGACGTCATGACCTCTACAGCATCGACCCCGACCGGCGTGAGCTGATCGCCGCCTGGGGAACGGGCGAGGGCGACCCCGCCACCCGGGTGGCCTCCCTTCCGGCCGGGGCCCACACCTCTCTCCTCCTGGGCTTGGCCCGCGCGCTCAGCCACCTGTCCGAGGCCGCCTGGCGGACCTACACCCACCCCGCCAGTGCCGCCGGCTCCCTGGAGCCCAACACTGAGGGCTGGCGCCGCGAGCAGGAACGCAACGCCTTCGCCGAAGTCCCCGACGCAGTCGCCAAGCCAAACCTGCCCAACAGCGGCGCGATGATCGTCTCCTACAGCCGCCTGCTCGAATCCGCCCACCAGATCGGCCGTGCCCTCCGCTGCCTCGCCGACGCCGCGCTGACGGAGGCCGTCCTCGCCGAGGCCGCCACCGAGCTCGCCGCCGTCGAGAACGCCGAACTGGGCAACCTGACCGGCCGCGCCCAGCAGGCCGTCCTGCTGAGCCGGGAGGACGCCTCCCCCGTCCAGGTCGCCGCCGCTGACCGCCTTCTGGAACAGGACCCCTTCGGGTCGGCCGAGCTGTTCTCCGTCGTCGACCCCACCGCGGCCGCTGTCGCCGCGGCCCACTGGCTCGCCGCCGCGGCCGAGGTCACCACCGACGCCTCCGGCCACGACGCCGTCGACGTCGTGCAGGAAGCCGACAACATCGAATCCCTCCCCCACGAGACACCCACCCTCGTCCTCGGCCTCATCGAGGACGGCGCCACCCCGCACGAAGCCGTCACCGGCCTCGTGCGCCACGCCTGCGCATCACCGACGGCCTCCTGCCCGACCCCGACGCCCTGCGCGAGCAGCTCGACAACCTGGAGGAGACCCTCGCCGACTATGGCGACGCCGCACCCGACCTCGCCGACGTCGACTGCGCCTGACCCCCCTCGACCCGAAGCGCCCCGCCCGCGACCTCCTCGAAGACCTCCTCACCGGCATCCACGGCTGCTGGCTCCTCCACACCGAGTACGACGACCTCGACGACGAGGACGACGACACCAGCGCGGAGGACTGGACCGACGAGCAGGCCGAACAGCACCAGCAGCGCAGCCGCGAGCGCTTCGCCCAGCTCGTCCGCGAAACCGCCGCCCACCGCGACCCGCTCATCTGACGATTCCAGTAACGCCATGTGACCAATCTGCAGATGGAGGGGCGCTCGAAGGCCGCACCACACACCTCCAGGTCGACCAATCTCGCTATATCCCAAACATGGCCATCCGTCAAGAGTCTGCACTGCGGGCGCAACCCGCGTAGCCTCCGGCCCACAGCCCCAGGACGGCTACACACCGTAGCGAATCTGGGCGTCCGCACTCCCTTCCGCAGACTGCCGAAAAGGGCCAAGCCGGAGCCTCCCGCACAACCGGCGCTCCCGGCGGGTCCTCACCGCGAGCCGCAGGTCAAAGGCCTGATTCGGCGTTGGTGATCGCATGGTGGTCTCAGACGACCCTCCGGCCCGTTGCACCAGTAGCCTCCGCGAGCCGATCAAGAGCCAATGACCGCTGGAGGAACAGGAAGTGCGCAAGTCAGGACGGCCGGGCCGGGTCTACCGCCGCTGCGGGTGTCGGGACGCCGACCGGCGCCAGCTCGGAGCAGCGTGTCCGCGCCTGGCCGAAGAGGGACACGGCACGTGGACGTTCGCCGTCGACATCCCCTCCCTCACGGGCCGCCGGCGCACGATTCGTCGCGGCGGGTTCGAGGACGAGTGGTACGCCGAGACGGCGCTGCGGCGCTTCCTCGAAGGCCGGAAGCTGGGGTTCGACGCCGACCCGCACGCGACGGTGGCCGCCTACCTCACGAAGTGGCTCAAGGGCATGGAGTTCCTGCTCAAGCCCACCACCTACGCCCGCTACCGCACCTACGTGCTCTGCGAGTTGATACCCGTCTTCGGCAAGCTGCGCCTGGAGGAGCTCGCCCACGACCACATCTCCGCCTACGCCCACGAGCAGCTCGAAGCCGGCCGCGGACGCCAGGCCGTCTACCACTGCCTCGCCACCCTCTCCAGCGCCCTCGGCACGGCCGTGCGCACCCACCGCCTGCCCTTCAACGCCGCCCAGCCCCTGCCCATGCGCAGGCCCCGCCCCGACGAACGAGTGCCCTGGACCGCGGAACAGGCCGTCGCCTTCCTCGCCCACTGCCGCAATGTCGACCCCGCCTTCGCCGACCTCTTCGAGGTCATCATCGGAACCGGCCTGCGCAAGGGCGAGGCACTCGGTCTCCAGCGCCCGTGCGTGCGGCTGGATGACCGCGTCATGTACATCCGCCACACCCTGTCCGCGGTCGACAACCACGAACTCGTCCTGACCGCGCCGAAGACCAGGAAGAGCCGCAACTGGGTGCCCCTGTCCGAGCGCGTCGCCGCCGCCCTCCAGCGCGCCATGGACCGCAGCACCGCCACCGTCAACGGCCACGTCTTCCAGGGCCCCGACGGCCAGCCCCTCCACCCGGCAGCCGTCCGCCGGCGCTTCCACGAGCTGCGCGAACAGGCCGCGCTGCCCCACGTCACCATCCACGACCTGCGCCACCTCGCCGCCACCCTCGCCCTGGAGGGCAACGTCTCCATGGCCGTCATCTCCAAGACCCTGCGGCACTCCACCCTGTCGACCACCGCGAACATCTACAGCCACCTGACCTGGGACGTCGCCAGGGCCGCCGTGAACACCATCGAGGCAAGGCTCCACCTCGTCGAAGCCCGCACCCGGAACGACCCGGACGCCCCCGCCCACGACGTCGGTCTACCGAACCCGCTGTTCAGCCACGCGGCCTGACGGCCCCACCGCTGCAGACGGCTCGGCGCTCCCGGCCGCTCCGGCCACCAGGGCCGACAAGCAACCGGGATTCCCGGCTCATAGCTGACACCCGATAAACGTGCGGACCGTCGAAGCAGATGACGCCGCAGGTTCTGTCGGCATGCCTGTTTCCCACGAATCCTGGCCCGTTTCCGCGCCGAAGAGGCGACCGGTCCGCGAACGGCGGCACGCGGATTCCCAGATGGATGAACAAATGCCCCGTCACGACCAGGCCGGAGGGGCCAGGCCTGCGGAAACGTGCCCGGCGAGGCGATGTGAACGAGCGTTCACGACCACATTGCGACCACCAAAGGAAAAAGCCACTCCTATCGTTTTGATAGAAGTGGCTTCCGACCTGCAGAAATGCTGGTCGGGACGACAGGATTTGAACCTGCGACCCCTTGACCCCCAGGCGCACAAGTGTCCGTTTCGGACCATCGGCGTCCATGAGCGCTCATCGCGCGTGGTCCCAAAGTGGTCCCAGGGCCGACCACCCCACTGCTGTCACTGCCCGGACCTGAATCTGTCGGCCATTCAGCAGATGGCATCACGCGAGCTCGACGGCCGCCATTTCGGCGGCGTCGGCCAGCCCGCAGGGCGGGCCCCTGCGGGCGGATCAAGGTCGTCTACCCGCCGACTGCGGACAGTGATCTTCCGGGCGGTGTGTCGTCTTGAGCGTGTCATCTCCAACTGGTTCTGACGTGCCTCGCGCACCGCCCCTCACGCTCTGCCGCCACGCCCGACGAGGCAGCGAGTCTTGGTCCCAGGATCACCCGATCGGAGAAGGGAAACCTCATGGGACAGCGTGCGCAGCGGGGACGGATCTACCGGCGGTGTGGTTGTACGGGCGGGAACGGGAGGCAGTTGGGTCCGTGGTGTGTGCGGCTGCTGGACGAGGCGGGTCACGGGTCGTGGACGTACTGCGTCGACCTGGCCCCGGAAGAGGGCAGGCGCCGTACGCGCCGGCGGGGCGGCTTCGCCAGCCGAGCGGAGGCCGCCCGCGAGATGGCTGCGGTGCTGGACGGTGAACTGCGCGGGGTCTACGAGAACCGCCGCACCACCGTCGCGAGCTACCTGCGGGAGTGGCTGGCCACGAGGAAGCCGCACCTCGCGCCGAACACGTACGCCGGCTACGCCGCGTGCGTCGATCTCCGCCCAGCTGGAGGCCAATCGCGGGCGCGTCACCGTCTACCGGGCCGTGTCCACGCTGCGCAACGCGCTGAACGCCGCCGTGTGCTCCTGGCGCCTGCGCTACAACCCGGCCAAGCACTCCGTGCCGCCCAAGCCCCGTTCAGCCGAGCGCACCTGCTGGCCCCCCGAACAGGCCGCTGCCTTCCTGCAGCACGGCGCCGAGCAGTACGCGGACAAGCTGACCGATCTGTTCGAGGTCATGCTCGGCACCGGCATGTGCCGCGGCGAGATCCTCGCCCTGCACTGGTCCGACGTCCACCTCATGGACCGCAAGCTCTACGTCCGCTGGACCCTGGCCGCCATCGCCAACGGGAAGATCCACCTCCGCGAGCCCAAGACCGAGGCCAGCCGCGCCTGGATCAGCCTCTCCCCCAGAGTCATCGCAGCCCTCCACCACCAGGCCGCCATCCAGATGAACGCCCACCCCGACACCCGGCTCGAGGGCCTGGTCTTCGCCCGCCCGGGCGGAACTCCGCTGCGGCCCCAGTGGGTCCTCGACCAGCTCCGCAAGCGCACCGCCGAAGTCGACCTCCCGAAGATCGGGCTGCACGACCTGCGCCACACCGCGGCCAGCATCATGATCGCCGAGAACATCCCCCTCGCCGTCGTGTCCAAGACCCTGCGGCACTCCACCCTCGCCACCACGATCAACCTCTACGGCCACCTCTTCAAGGACTCCGCCGACCAGGCCATCCAGGCGCTCGCTTCCGCCCTCGACCGGGCCCAGGCACGCCAGCTCCGGGCCGTCCCCCGTGACGACGACGACCTGCCGCTGGCGGCGTAGCAGCAGCCGCGACCGGAACCCCTCACCAGTCTGACGAGGCTGCACCTGAACGCCGTCCCGGGGAGGGCGGCCGTCAGGCCTTGCGGCTGGCTGCTCGCTCGCAGGACGGCCCAGCAGAGGCCGGACCCACGAGGAAATTCGGATGGCCAGTTCGGGGTCGCAGTTATTCTCCGTTACGGCGACCGGCACCCATCCAGCCGGTCGACCCTCTGGCCGACTTCATCAGCCAGCAGGCACGGAAGGACCTCAGTGATAGACCTCAGCAACTACGAGCTGGCCTGGCCGGTCGACCTCTTCGTCAGCGAGGCCAACCACCTCACCGCCACCGACCACAACAGCTGGGTGTCCAGGGCCGAGTGGCTACTCACTGAAGCGTTCCAGGGGGCCAGTGCCTGCTCGGACTTTCAGGATCTTCCTGCCACAGCTCCCCACAGCAGCTACTGGAGCCCCCGTTCCGATCCCCCGCCATGGGAGCAGGCTCCAGTGGTAACGCAGGAGACCTGGTTTCGTGAGCTGGCCGGCAGAGCGAAGGAGGTCCGGCATGTCACGGAGCCGCGTCCGTACTGGCCACAGCGCCAGGGGAAGGCTGCCCCGAACGCATCGGCAGGCTCATATTCCGTAGCTCATGCATTCGCCCGGCTGATCGGGGAGATGCACCGCAACGGCTATCTCGCGGAGCACTTCGGGCAGGAGTGCGTCGACGTCTATGCGGACCTGCCGGATGCCGCCGAGGTGCTGGAGCGCCGACTGGGCATACCTCTGCTCTGGCCCCTTACCCCTGGGGAGTGGGACGAGGACACGTTCCTGGGACTGGTAGAGGTCTTCCATGACCTGGTCTCACGTCCGCGTGATCGCTGGTATCACTCCTACAGCCAGTGTGGTTGGCATCACCGGGAGTTCCGTGCAGGTCCTGCTCGGACGTTGTACAGGTGGCAGGTGAACCGGCTCCTCGCCGGTGCCGGACACCGCTACCGCCTGGCGGACGAGGGGGAGGACCTGGGCCGACTCGTCGCCGTGACGGACGACGCCCGAGCCGACCTCGTCCACCGCGCCCTGGCCGTCGCCGATCCCGACATCAAGCAGCGCACTACGCACGCCATCGCCCTCTACCGCGGCCGTGGCGCGTCCATCGAGGAGAAACGCTCCGCGATCATCGTCCTGGCAGGAGTCCTCGAGGAGCGACGTGACCTGATCCGTGCCGAGCTCGGAAAGCCCGATGACGGTGCGCTGTTCCAGATCGCCAACCGGTTCGAGATCCGCCACCGTGATGCCTCTCAGCAGGAGGACTACGACCCGGCGTTCCTCGACTGGATCTTCTGGTGGTACCTGGCCACCGTGGAACTCACCACGACGATCGCCCTGCGGCAGCGGGTGGGTGAGTAGGTCGCCGGGTAAGGCAGCGTTTGACCTCGGGTCTTACTGCGCCGTTGCGGGGCGAACCCGCCGCGCGAGCGGCCAGGGCCCTCGCCCCCACCACGACCTCCACCAGGTGGGGCGACAAGGCTCTGCCGGGACGTCCCGTCCCGGTGTTCTCCCGGTCCGGCCCCATTGGGAGGCCAGGATCGGCGGCTGGTCGGTGCAGGCGCCGGCCGCGTGCTGGTAGGCCCGAACGATCGTGGAGTCCACGGAGGTGTCCCAGTCGATCCCGCCGCTCGTGTCCACTGCGGCGGACGCCCGCGACGAGCAGGACGTGGCAAGCGATCGAAGTCCTGCGGGCTAGGGGGTTGCGGGTTCCGAGGAAGCGGAAGCCTCAACCCAGCCAGAGCCGCCTCCCGAACTGACCGTCGGGACGCCCGGGGACAGGCCGTTCTGAGCACGGATCACCTCCGCTTGCGCGCGGATCACCTCCGCCTGGGCAGTCATGACGTCCACGCCGGCTCTGCCCTTTGCTGTGACCAGCTTGGCGTAGGCCCCGACGATGATGGCGATCACATAGCCCACAACACCGGTGAGGCCGATCACGGCAGTAACGACGGGCCCTGCGTCACCGGGACCGAGCTGACCGTGGGTGTTCCAACGCTCGATCAATACCGCGATGCTGAAGCAGGCGAGAGCTGTGCAGAGCCCTGCCGAGAAGATGATCAAACCGATCAGGGCGACTCGCGGGCCGCGGCGGAGGTCCCGCTCGTAGCGCTGGCGGGCAGCATCGGGCCGGAGCCGAAGGACCATCCTCTCGTGCCGGTCCGGCTTACGCCCACCCAATGGCTTGTTGAGGGCCCTCCGGGCTTCCACATGGTCAGCGAATCCGGACACGGCAGCAGCCGCTCCTCCGCCCATGACCAAGACCGCAACCTGCAGCACCCAAGAACTAACGCGCATGCCGTCGATCAAAGCAGTCCCGTGCTTGGGCTGTCGGGCAAACTGCCTGACCCGACGGCGGCGGCCGCCGTTCAGCGAAGGCGCGGTGTGCTGGTGTTGCTGAACCTGCTACGGGCACGGTTGAACCGGCTTCCACTGCCCGACCGGGCGCTGGCCTGGTGCTGGTCGGCGGGCTCGACGCGGCGGTTCGGCGTGGGCCGGGCAGTGCGGGTGGGCATCCACCGCGCTGCGGGAGCTGGTCACGGTGAGTCGGTCGCTCGGCCTGTCGGCCAGCTGCTGGCGGTGGGTGAGGAACTCAGCGACCTCGCCCAGTGGCCGGCAGTGGCGGAGCAGCTGAGGACGCTGCTGCGACACGATCCCGGATCCCAGGGCTACCGCAGGGCCCTCCTCCTCATTCCTCTGATCGGCGGCAGACCGGTCCGGCTCCTGGCACATCAGCTCCAGAGCACGCTCTGGCCGGGTACCGATCTCTTCGACACCTGGGACACGACACTTCCCACAGCACACCCGACCCCCCTCGCCGATGCGGTCATCGACGCCCACCAGGCGCTGCAATGTCTCTCAGGGCTGGCGCACCTCGCGACCCTGCGGGACGCCGACCCTCGGCATCAGAACGTCGCCGACAGAGCGATGGGGCAGTTCCAGCAGGCGCACCACTCGATCATGGCGCTACGGCCCGGGGATCCGGTCATCGGTGAGGTCGTGGACTTTCTCGCAGCCCTCGCGCGCCGGGTGGGAAGCGAGCATGCCGATGGCGCCCGTTGCCGAGATACTGGAGTACCGAACCTTGCGGCTTCCATCGCCGAAGGCGGCACAGGCCGGCCGACAGACGACTTCCTGCAGCTGAACGGCCTGATCACGATCGCCCTTCAGTGGGACCTCGACCCCGGCCGTGCCGCTCAGCTCCTCGCCCGAGTCAACGGCTGAATCCCGTCGCCGGTCGGGCGCTCCTGCCGACGGCTCTTCTGCCTGCGCTCCGGAATAACTTGCAGCGCATATTCGATGAAGCGCATACTGTCGACGTGGCATGGGAAGTCTCACTGGAGAGCGAGGTCGAGGAATGGCTCCTGGACCTCGCACAGCAGCATCCGCAAACCGCCGACGAGGTTGCGGCAGCCATCGACAAGCTGGAGCAGGACGGCCCGACCCTCGGCCGGCCCCTGGTGGACCGCATCCACAGCTCCAAGCACCACAATATGAAGGAGCTCCGCCCGCGGACCACCGGGCCCGGCGAGATCCGGATCCTGTTCGCCTTCGACCCCGAACGCCAGGCCATCGTCCTGGTAGCGGGAGACAAGGCCGGAGCATGGAAGCAGTGGTACGAGATCAACATCCCCATCGCCGACGAACGATTCAGCAGGCATCTGAAGGCCATCGAGGAGGGCAAGCCATGAAGTCCTGGAAGGACGTACGACCCGGTGTCGTCACCGACCCGCAGCGCGTGTCCGCACACCGGGAGAAGCTCGATGCCGAGGTACGGGCCTACCGCCTCGCCGAGATCCGCCGCGAGCAGGACCTCACCCAGGCCGAGGTCGCCGAGATCATCGGCATCACCCAGCCCAACGTCTCCCGACTCGAGAGCGGCGCGCTCGACACCGCAGCGCTCTCAACGATCCGGGCCTACGTCGAAGCCCTCGGTGGCCAGCTCCGTATGGTCGCCGACTTCGGCGACCGCACCCTCACCATCGGCTGACGTCTCTGCCAACCCGGTCGCGCCTACCCGCGCGCTATGCGCCAGCTTCAACCGTCAGCCTGCGCGGAGCTGGACTCGCCGACGAGGGCATCCAGCCCGATCATGATCAGACGCCGGTGCTGCTCGTCCACTACGCCGCTGCCGCACGCGGGCCGACCCCACGAAAGTGTGCCTGCCACAGAGCGCATAGCTCCCTGGGCAGGAACAGCTCAGTGGCCGTTGCTGTTCCGATCTTGAGCAGTGCCACTCGAACTGGAGTATCAATCTCGGCTGACTGTGGTGAATGCCGGGCTGAGACTCGTCGTGGTCCCGAAGAAGGAAAGTCGCCCTACTCGGGTCGCCGGCGCGCGAGATGGACGGTGATGTCGGCAGCGATCTCGACTGTCTCGGGCAGGACCCGCGTGATCGCGTCATACGCCTGCTGGCGCCTCGATTGCGGCAGCTGGAGATACGCCGAGACGGTCGACAGGTAACCAACGTAGTCAGCAGACCGCATCGTCAAGCGCCGCTCGATGACGGCCTGCTGAACGTCAAGGAACAGCTGAGACCGTTGTAGTTCCGTACCCGGCCACTGCATCTCCTCATCCTGAGCAGTTCCGTCGGGAGAGGGAACCTCATCGCTTTCCAGGAACGGCGCCCGGGCAGCACGCACCGACTCCTCGACAGCTGGGTCAGCCAGCTGGACCGGGCCACCGCATGAAGCGAACACACCCTCCGGTTCAAGGAGCGCCGCCACCCTCGACCATCGACCCTCCGGGCGTGTCCAATGCAGGGCAGCCGCCGCATAGACCAACCCATAGGGTTCGCTTGGCCGCAGGTCCTCGAACACGGCCCGCACAGTCGTCACGTTCGCAGGCACAGTCTTGTTCAGCTCGGCAAGCATGGCAGCGTCGGGGTCCGTCGCCGTCACCATGACCCCATGCCCCGCGAACAGGCGGGTTGCTTTGCCTGTCCCCGCACCGATCTCCAAGGCCGTCCGAACCGGTCGGCCCGCATACGTCATCACCAAGTCGAAGAGCTCTTCGGGATACCCCGGCCGGAACCTTTCGTAGGCTTCCGCGATCGCGCCGAAGCTCAGTGCACGAGCAGACATGTCGAGCATCCTGGCACGACCGGGGCAGGCACTGCTCGGCAATAATCAGTGACCCTTGGCCTTCCGTTTTGAGGCGTGTTGGTCGGACGGGAGTCTCGATCGGGTGACTGCGGCGGCTGCCATGCATGAGAGCAGGGCCTCTTGGTAGCTCAAAGGGTGTCTACGCCAACAAGCTTTCCAGGAGGCCCTGTTGTCGCATTTGTACGGCATCGCGGGAGCGGGGTCCACTTCGGCCACTCTCGCGTGTGACTGCCTGGCTCACCAGTTCGGGAACGCCGGCGACCATGGGGTACGCGAGCGCCGCTATCCGACAGATATGTCGGACGCCGAATGGGCGGCGGTCCGGCCGCTGCTGCCGGTGCTGGCCTGGCTGCGAGGCCGGGGTGGCCAGCCGGAGGCATACTGCCACCGCGCGATACTGGACGCGATCCGCTACATGGTCGACAACGGAACGAAATGGCGCGCCATCCCGGCCGACTTCCCGCCGTGGGACCGGGTCTACGCCTTTTTCCGCCGCTGGCGCGACCACGGCATGGTCAAGGAGTTCCACGACCGGCTCCGCCGCAAGGTCCGCGAGAAGGCCGGGCGGGATCCGGAGCCGACCGCCGGTGTGATCGACTCCCAGTCGGTCAAAGCGGACGCCGTCGTCGGGTCCGACAGCCGCGGCTTCGACGGCGGCAAGCTGGTGAACGGCCGCAAGCGGCACGCTGTGGTAGACACCCTCGGACTGCTGATCGCGGTGATGGTCACCGCCGCGGATGTCGGAGACCGTGCGGCAGCCCAGGTCCTGCTCGCCCAGGTTGCGGCCGCGCACCATCTGCTGGCCCTGGTCTGGGCGGACGGCGGCTACACCGGCAGCCTCGTCGAGTACTGCCGCGCCGCCCTCGCCCTCGTCCTCGCCATCGTCAAGCGCAGCGACGACATGCGCGGCTTCGTCGTGCTGCCCAAGCGGTGGATCGTGGAGCGGTTCTTCGCCCACCTGATGCGAAGCCGCCGCCTCGTGCGGGACTTCGAACGCTCCACCAGCAGTGCCGAGGCGATGGTCTACTGGTCGATGACGCAGCTCATGACCCGCCGCCTTGCCCGGCCACGGCCTTCGAGAGCGTGAACCGGCCCGGCGCCGGCTCGGCCAGCCACCCACGGGCCACCAGCCGCTTCGCCTTCGACCGCACGCCTCCACCTTCCCGGGCACCGGGTCCAGGCCGAAGCAGGCGGCCAGCTGCTGGCACGTCAGCGGCCCCGGCCGAGACGGTGGCGGTCCGCGAGAGCCTGCAAGATGCGCTGGTAGTCCACCGACAGCGCCGACCGCGCCAGCCCCGCTCGCCACATCGGCACCACAGACTTCGGCTTCGGCGCCTCCGAAGGCCCCTGCGGCTCGCCGCGATCCGGTAGGTCCTCGCAGGCATCGGGGCCAGCGGCGTCGTCGCCCGGGGCCAGGACCTCGCCGACGCGCGAGCGGGCGATGACCCATTCGCTCCACTCCCGCTCGGCCTGGATACGGTCGGCCTCCTCCCGCAGCTCGTCCATGCGACGGCGAGCGGTCAGCTCCCGCTGTTCCAGCAGCCCCACGACCGACGGCATCCCCGACCTCCACCAGAGCGACGATTCGACACGTCACCACTCCCCAAGACCGCCGACCCTATGCCTGACCAGCAGAAACACAGCCCTCAAGCCCGGAAAGAAAACAGTTTCTCAGGCCAGGCCCGCAGCAGGGTCGCCCGATTCAGGTGATCATGGAGGTCGGCGGGCGTCTATGCATCGCGGATCACCCGCTCGTACATCAGGATGAGGTCGGCCGGATCGCCGAGGTCGTAGGTGTACGGCGGGCCCCAGTCCAGGCGCCGTGGCAGCGTGACGGCACGATCGTAGGACCGGCCAGCTGATCCAGTGGCGCTGGCAGAGCGTACGGCTTGGCGACGTCATACCTGCTCATGGCCCTGCACACCGTGCTGCGGCGCCGCGCGAACGGCGAGTCCGTCGAACAGATCCAGCCCGCCCTGATCATCCCCACCAGCAAGCGCAAGGGGCGCAACCCCCTCGGTGGCCAGCATCTACGGGGCACTGGCCGAGCACGCCAAACGCGAGGGGGCTGTCCTGTGCGGAGGTCACGGGGACGGCGGCGGGCGGCTTCGTGCGGGCTTGTCGGTCACGACGTCTGGGAGCCGGGCAGGACCACGTCGTCGCGCATGCGGGCGGGCAGTTCGCTCCAGTCGTAGAGGGCGCCTTGGAGGAGATTCTCGAACTGTGCCCTGCCTTCGTGGGCCAGGAGGTCTTGCAGGCATGCGCAGTCCCGCATCACAGCGCTGTTGGTGAAGCAGACGAAGATGCCGGCCGCTTGCAGGCCTCGTGCCGCGAGGGCGACCTCCTGTCCGAACGGGAGTGGTACCCGGGTGGCCAGTTCCCGTGCGAAGGTCTGCTCGATGCGGGGCCGTCCCAGTGCGGCCAGAAGTCGGCCGACGGCGTTGCCGAGCATGCCGTGCAGAGACTTCTTCCCGTCCAGGAGCGCACGGGCGAGGTTCGCGAGTGCCTCGCAACCCCTTCCCCGATGGCGCTCGACGAGGGCGTCCCAGGTGGTTGCGCTCACGTGGCGCAGCGCCTGGGCGGCAATGGTGTCGCCGCCACCCGCGATGACGAGTTCGGCGCACACCCGGACGGCACTGTCCGTCTCGGCGCGGCTCACGACCCGTGGCGGGCTCGGAGCAGGACGGGAGGTGGTGCGCTGGGCCGGGATCCGGGGTGCCCTCGACGGCGGTGCGGGGCGTGCGCTCGAAGAGGGTCGGTTCACCGTGGAAGCGGGCCGGCCGGGCCTTCGGCCCGTCGGCCTCGCGGGTGCGCCGCTCGCTGCCCGCCTGCGTGGGGAAGGATCGGTGGGTCGCGGGCCGGAGGGGAGTCCTTGATGCAGGTGGCAGCGGATTCCGGGACGGGAGACCCGGTTCCTGCAGAGCTTCCTGTCCTTCTTCATCGCACGGCACCTGTTGACCATCCACAGAGAGTGACCAACACTGCACCTTCAGGAAAGAGGACGAGGACCGTACCGGTTCGATCGGGTCATCCCGGGCAGCCCTGTGACCTCCGGGGTCGATCTTTCACGGATGACGGGGCAGCTCACGGGCGTCCCGCCGCCGCCGGAGGTTGCCCCGATCCGTTCGGCCACCCGTTCGCTCTGCACCGCCGCGCCGGAAGGGGTCGAGCACCGTGCGGGGCCCGGAAGGTCGCTTTCCGGTCGCCCGCTCCCGGGCGCCGCGGACGGCAGGCGGAGGCACCTCGCGCGCCTCGGCCCGCCGTCCGGATGAGCCTGTCCGATCAGCGGCGGAAGCCGCGGTGAGGGTCCCGGGCCTTGACGTTCCCGAACGGCTCGAACCACGCCTGCGCGCGCAGGTCGCCCACACCGAGCCGGCGGTTGGCGTCGCCGTCGGGGTCCTCGATGCCGTCGAAGCGGGCGCCGTAGAGCATGAGGACGTCGGTGTCCTGGAAGAACATGTCGGTGCAGGCGCCGAAGTCGTAGTCGTCGCGGTGCGTCGGCAGCGTGCTGTGCGTGCCGCGCCCGGTGCCGTCGGAGTCGTCCCCGAGCTCGGCGGCGCTGTCGCCGGCGTCGTCGATGGCGAGGTGCAGGGCGAGTTCCTCGGCGGTGCAGGTCGGCCGCGGCCAGTGGCCGCGTTCGAGGTCGTCGGCGAGGTCGTCGGCGGCGCGGGCGAAGCGGCGCCGCCACTGGAGGTCGGCGGCGAAGGTCAGCTTCGGCAGCCGCGGGAACACCCCCCAATTGCCCTCGTGCCCATCCGGCACGAGGCACCCGTCATCGAGTTCCTCGGCGTCCTCGTACGCCTCGTCGGCCAGCAGCGACAGCGCGGTGTAAAGGAGGTCTGCCGTGCGGGGAGTCAGCTGCCACAAGCAGCTCTCTTCCTCACACTCCGGGTCCTCGCAGTGCCGAGGCACCACAGGGAAGAGCGCCGCAAAATCGGGAAGCTCCTCCCCGCGACTGTGGTCAGGGGACTCCCCGGCCCTGGCGGCACACGGGCCGGGGCCGAAGTCCACCACGACCGGCTCCGCACTCCACTCCGCGACCTCGTCGCCCCTGTTCCGCCGCAGCAGCGAGGCCTGGCTGCGATCGGTCAGGGCGTTCGTCCCGCGGTACCGGGCCGGACGCGGGCCGCAGGGCGGCCCGCGTCGCTCGGTGTGATGCTCGGCACCTCTTCGGGGTCGCCGGGGGAAGGAGGCCCGGGAGGCGCGTGGTTCAGCTCATTCCGTGCTGCCCGGGGGCGTTGGCGATGGCGATGAGACCGTCGATCCGGTCCGCCAGATCGCCTCCGCCTTCACGACCGTCCCCGTCCCCGTCGCCCAGTGCGGCCAGCATGCCGAGGCGGCCGATGGGGAAGGACTCCAGCATCTTGGAGAAGTCGACGCCCTCGGGCATGACCGACGCGGCAGCGTCCGCGCTGCCCAGCATCTGGTCGAGCGCGGTCTGGAGGACCGGACCGGCGACGGGGTGCCGCAGGGCCTCACCGAGGGTCGACGTCCGCGACAGCGGCAGGACGAGCCGGTCGCCGGCGACCTCGACGGTGGTGGTCGAGCGGATGTCGCGGCTGGAGGCTGCGACGTCGACGGTGTAGGTGCCGCCCTCCACGACCCAGCGGTCCGCGCGGATGTCCCAGTACGCGAGGTCCTCGCGGCGCACCGTCAGGGCGATCTCGCGTGCCTCGCCCGGCGCGAGGTTCACCGAGGCGAACGCCTTCAGCTCCCGTACCGGACGCTGCACGCCGCCGCCGGGAAGTGCGGTGTAGACCTGCACGACCTCGCGGCCCTCCCGGTCGCCGGTGTTGGTGACCGTCACCGTCACGTCGATGTCGCCCGCGGCGTTGACCGCAGCGGAGGCGGCCCCGTACGCGAAGGTGGTGTACGACAGACCGTGGCCGAACGGGAACGCCACCGCCATCCGGCGCGCGTCGTACCAGCGGTACCCGACGAACAGACCCTCGCCGTACCGCACGTGCGAGAACTCACCGGGAAAGTCCAGGAAGGCGGGGGTGTCCTCCAGCCGGAGCGGGATCGTCTCGGTGAGCTTGCCCGACGGGTTGACCTCGCCGAACAGGACGTCGGCGGTCGCGCCGCCGCCGGCCTGGCCCAGCAGCCAGCCTTCGAGGATCGCCGGCACCCGGTCGGCGAACGGCAGCGCCACGACGCCGCCGTTGGAGAGGACGACCACCGTGTTCGGGTTGGCGTCGAGCACGGCGTCGAGCAGTTCGGTCTGAACGGCGGGAAGGTCGATGTCCTCGCGGTCGTACCCCTCGGACTCCAGCCGCGCCGGAAGCCCCAGGAAGAGGACGACGACGTCGGCGTCGGCCGCAGCGGCCACCGCTTCCTCGCGAAGCGCCGCGGCCTCGGTGTCCGTCGTCCCGAGCGCGCTCGCGAAGCCCTGGGCGTGGAGCACGGTGCCGGTGGAGAGCGCGCGGATCTCGTCGAGCGCGTTGTCCAGGCGGGTCGGATTGATCAGCGACGAGCCGGCGCCCTGGTAGCGCGGCTTCCCGGCGAACTCGCCGATGACGGCGATGCGGGTGTCCCTGGCCAGCGGCAGCAGCGCTCCGTCGTTCTTGAGCACCACGATCGAGCGGCCGCCTGCCTCGCGGGCCAGGGCGTGGTGCGCGTCGACGTCGAGCGGTCCCTCGACGGCGCCCGCGCCCGCCTGCGCCTTGCGGACGAGGTCGACGACGCGTCCCGCGGCGGTGTCGACCACGCTCTCGTCGAGCGTCCCGTTCTCGACTGCGGCGACGATCAGGGCGTCGGTCACGCCGTTCGACGAGGGCATTTCGAGATCCAGGCCCGCCGCGACGGCCTTGACGCGGTCGTTGACCGCGCCCCAGTCCGACACCACCAGGCCCTGGAAGCCCCACTCGTCGCGCAGCACGCTGGTGAGCAGCCAGGGGTCCTCGGAGGCGTACACGCCGTTGATGCGGTTGTACGAGCACATCACCGTCCACGGCTGCGCGTCCTGGACCACGCGCTGGAAGCCGCGCAGGTAGATCTCGCGCAGTGGGCGCGGGTCGACGTCGCTCGACGCGCGCAGCCGGTCGTCCTCCTGGTTGTTGGCGGCGTAGTGCTTGAGCGAGGTCCCCACTCCCTTGGACTGGATGCCCTTGACCAGTGCGGCTCCGAGCACGCCGGAGACGACCGGGTCCTCGGAGAGGTATTCGAAGTTGCGCCCGCACAGCGGCGAGCGCTTGATGTTGATGCCGGGGCCGAGCAGCACCGCGACGTCCTCGATCGCCGCCTCGGTGCCGAGCGCCTCGCCGACCCGGCGGGCGAGGTCGGCGTCCCAGGAGGATCCGAGGCCGACGGCGGGCGGGAAGCAGGTGGCCGGGACGCTCCCGCCGAGGCCGAGGTGGTCGCCTCCCTCCTGCTGCTTGCGCAGGCCGTGCGGGCCGTCGGTGAGCATGATCGAGGGTATGCCGTGGCGCTCGACGGCCTTGGTGCGCCAGAAGCTCGCGCCGCTGGTCAGCGAGGCCTTCTCGGCCAGGGTGAGATCGCGCACCTGGTCGGGCACCGCGGCCGCCTGGGTGGTGGTGTCGGTCATGGATTCCGCTTCCGTTCTCTGGAGGGTTGTGGTTGTTCCGTCCGGTGCCGGCTCAGCGGACGGATCGGATGAACTGGTTCGCGACGGCGCCGACGATGGCGATGACGGCGCCGCCGAGGAACAGGGCGGGGTAGTTGCTCGACCCGCCGCCGATCATCAGGAACAGGGGCGCGGTGACCGGGACCAGCGTCTGGGGCAGCACGTTCGCGAGGTGCAGCACGGCCATGTCCTTGGCGACGTCCGTGCGGGAGGGCAGCACCTCCGCGACCAGCGCCTGGTCGACCGACAGATAGGCGCCCATCGCGAAGCCGGCGATCACCGAGGAGGCGACGAAGGTCGCGAAGTTCGGTGCGAAGCCGGCGACGATGTGGGCGACCGAGAGGACGACCGCGGAGACCAGAACGAAGATCTTCCTGCGGCCCAGGCGGTCGGAGATCCGCCCGAAGACGATGCTGGTGGGGATCGCCGTGACCGCGTTGATGACCGTGAGGAGCAGCACCGCGGGGCCGACGTTGTCCTCGGTGTAGCCGAACCGGTCGAGCAGGAAGAACAGCTGGTAGTTCGCCAGCGTCATGTTGCCGAACATGACCATCAGCCGGGAGATCCAGGCCAGCGCGAAGTCGGGGGCTTCGCGCGGGCTCGTCCAGAACGCCTTGAGCAGGGTCAGCAGGTTGAACGGCGGCAGGTCCTCGCGCTCGGCCCGGCGATCCTTCAGGATGCGCAGGAACACCGTGACGAAGACCAGCATGAACAGCCCGGGGATCAGCATGGCGGCCGTCAGGTTGGGCAGGAACAGCTGCGCGAGGAAGGCGCCGCCGACCCCGGCGAGCACCTGGGTGATGCCCATCAGCCCGGATACGCGGCCGAGTTGACGCTTCGGCACTTGGTCGGGGATGACCGGGTTGAGGCCGGCGATCAGGGCGTTGAAGGTCAGCTGCGTCAGCGCCCAGGCGAGCACGAGCAGCGGGATGCTGTCGGCCGAGGCAAGGAGCAGCAGGCTGGCGGCGCCGGTGACCATGCCGGAGGCGATCCAGGGCTTGCGCATCCCGAACCGGCTGGTGGTGCGGTCGCTCAGCGCTCCGAACAGGTTCTGCGCGACGAGGGCGACGAACGCGCCGACGCCGAGCACGAGCGAGAGGCCGGCCGCCTTTCCGTCGGGATCGATCTGGTTCACCCGCAGCGCCAGGGTGATGCTGGTCGCGGGCAGCAGGGCGGTCCACACGCCGAGGAACGCGAGGAACAGCGAGGCCTGGAATCCCGCCGAGACGAGCTTTCCGGGGTGGTGCTCGCGCTCCGTGCCGGACGCCTCGGCGGCGGTGGCGGGGCCGGCGGCTGCGCCGGCCGGTACGTCCACCGGAGCGACGGATCTCTCGTTGTCCATGGCGGTGCGACCTTTCTCCTGCTTTGCCCTCATCGGCCCGAGGGCGTCCGGTATATATACCGAGCACTCGGTAGGTAACACAATGGGAGCGGCACTACGATTCGGATATGACGGATGTCGCACCCACCGCTCGCCCGAGGACCCGCGCACCGCGCACCTCGCCGGAACGCCGCCGCGCCCAGATCGTCGAGGCGGCCATCGCCGTCTTCGGCCAGCAGGGCTACCGGCAGGGCTCCCTCAAGGCCGTCGCCGACGAGGTCGGCCTGACCATCCAGGGCCTGCTGCACTACTTCCCGACCAAGGAGCAGCTCCTCCTGACGACGCTGGAGCAGCGCAACGCGCTCACCAAGGCCAAGCTCGACGAGGCGATCGCGACGGAGGGCGCGCTCGGGGCCTGCCGCTTCGTGCTGGGGCGGAACCGCGACGACCCCGGCTTCATGCGGCTCTTCATCACCCTGGCCGCAGAGGCGACCGATCCGGAGCATCCGGCCCACGAGTACTTCCTCCGCCGGTACGAGACCATGCACGCCCAATTCGCCGAACACCTGCGCTCGGAGGCCGCGCAGGGCCGGATCGCCGCCGGCGTCGACCCCGAGGCCGCCGCCGCGTCACTGATCGCCCTGATGGACGGCCTGCAGCTCCAGGCGCTCCACCGGCCCGCGATGGACCTGCTCGACGCTTTCGAGCAAGCCACCCGACACCTTCGGGCGGAGCCGTAGCGCGATCCCCGTCCGGCCTGCTATATCTACCGAGTAGTCGGTAGATATAGGAGGCCCGTCATGGGAACTGTCGCGGAACGGCCGAACATCCTCTGGATCGTCTCGGAGGACTGCCCGCCCTGGTTCGGCTGCTACGGCGACGCGCACGCCCTGACGCCCGCCATCGACGCCCTCGCCTCGCGCGGAGTGCTCTACGAGCGCGCCTACTCCCCGGCCCCGGTGTGCTCGCCCTCGCGCTTCGCCCTGCTCACCGGCATCGCGCCCGAGAGCCACTCGCCCGCCGACCGGATGCGCGCCGTCGCCGCCCGCCCGGACTGGATGGCGACCTACCCCGAGCTCTTCCGCGACGCCGGGTACTACTGCACCAACAACGCGAAGACCGACTACAACCTCGACGTGGACGCGAACGCGATCTGGGACGAGTCCTCCCGGACGGCGCACTGGCGAAACCGGCCTGCCGGAGCACCGTTCCTCGCCGTGTTCAACTACGACCCGACGCACGAGTCGTCGGTCTTCGACGCGAACTCCCCGCTCGCGCGCGCGATCGGATCGTCCGCGGTGTTCGGCGAGCCGCTGACGCCCGCCGTACCGCTCGAAGCGATCCGCCTGCCCCGCTACCTGCCGGACACCCCCGAGGTCCGGTCGGACTTCTCCCGCTACTACAGCGCCGTCGCCCGGCTGGACACGTTCGTCGCCGGCCTGCTCGGCCAACTGGCCGAGGACGGCCTCGCCGAGGACACCGTCGTGCTCCTCACCTCCGACCACGGCGGCGTCACCCCGAGGAGCAAGCGCTACCTCTACGACGAGGGCCTGCACGTGCCGCTGCTGGTGTCCGCCCCGCCCCGGCTCGCCGGGCGGCTGGCACCCGCCGGATCGCGCCACCCCGAGCCGGTCTCGACGCTGTCCGTCGCCCCGACCCTGCTCGCCCTCGCCGGCCTCCCCGTCCCCCCGCAGATGGCGGAGCAGCCGCTGACCGAACCGACCGGGCCGACCGGGCCCGCGCTCGCGTTCGGCGAACGCGGCCGGATGGACGAGCGCTTCAGCCTGGTGCGCACCGTCCGCAGCCGCCGCTTCCGCTACCTGCGCAACTACACGCCGCACCGCCCCGTGATCCAGCACCAGGCCTTCGCCTGGAACGCGGCCGCCTTCCGCTCCTGGGAGGCGGAACACACCGCCGGGCGGCTGACCCCCGAGCAGGAGCGGTGGTGGCTGCCCGCCGAGCCGGTCGAACTGTACGACGTGGACGCCGACCCGGACGAGGTCGAGAACCTGGCCGGACGCCCCGAGTTCGCCGAGGTCGAGGCCCAGCTGCGGCAGGCGCTGCGCGAGCACATCCTCGCCGGCCACGACAACGGCTTCCTGCCCGAGGACTCGCCGCTCCTCGGCTGGGACGCGAGCCGCGCCCCCGGCGCCTACCCCCTGGAGCGGATCCTCGACCTCGCCGACCGCGGGCTGGAGCGCGACAGCTCCGTCCTCCCGGAACTGCTGACCACCCTCGGCGACGACGATGCGACCGTGCGCCGCTGGGCCGCCATCGGCATCCTCCGGCTCACCCCCGGTGTCCCCGACGCGGCGGCCCCGCTCCGCGCGGCCCTCGCCGACCCCGAGCCGTCCGTCGTCGTCCACGCCGCGGAGGCCCTCGCCCGACTGACCGGCGACGAAGACGCCTACCAGGCCCTCGCCCGCGTGGCGGCGTCGGAGAGCACCCCGTGGGCCCGCCTGGAAGCGGTCAACGCCCTCACCTACCTCGACCTCGACCGGGTGGGCCCGTACCGCGAGGTCGTCGACGCGGCCGCGACCTCCGGCAGCGAGTACCTCAGCAGCGCCGGGCGCTACCTGCGGCTGCTGCTCGACGACGAGTACACGCCGGACGCCGCCGTGTACGACCCCGCCCCCCTCCTGGCCGCGTTCAAGCGCTGACCGCCCCTTCCGGGCCGCCGCCCGGGCCCCGCCGGAGGACCCGGGGGGGGCCCGGGGCGGGCCCCCACCCCCCCCCAAAGAACCCCCAGGCCGCACCCCCGACCC
>NZ_JBHVGL010000032.1:0-61242 GCF_042800875.1 Kitasatospora sp. NPDC057595
TGACTTTTGGCACGCTGTTGAGTTCTCAAGGAACGGACGCTTCCTTCAGGCGGCTTTCACACCGGCCCTCCGGGCGCTTCGTTCTTTCGTGTTTCGAGCTTACCAGATCCGTTTCCCGGTTATTAACCGGTGCTTTTCGCATCCGAAATCTGGTGTTAACCGCCGACTCGCGGCGACTCGACCAACCATAGCGGGTCCCCGGCCGGAGCGCGAATCGAGCCACGCCGGGCGTCACCCGCCCGGACGCGTGATTTGTTGCTCTCGCGAGCATATACAGCAATGGTCCCGATTCGCCAAGATGCCTGTAGAGTGCGGCGCATCGGCCAAGAGGACTAGACCAGTAGCGGTCGGCGAGATGGCCGGCCGGGGAGGGCGGCGGCACTGCCGAACGCCCGGGAATGTCAACGGATGTCCGAAGTTGACATGATTTAGGCTTCAGTCGATCGCCCAGCCGCGTTCGCGGCCGCTCGTCTGTACTGCGCACTTGGGAGGCTCAACCATGACCACTGTGACGTCGCCGCTGACCGGCAAGGTCGTCGGGCTCGCCGGCGTGCCGGACCCCGTCTTCTCGGGTGCGATGGTCGGCCCGGGCACCGCGATCGACCCCGTGCGTGAGCAGACCGAGGCCGTTGCCCCGGTCGACGGCGTGGTCGTGTCCATGCACCCGCACGCGTTCGTCGTCGTCGACGCGGACGGGCACGGCGTCCTGACCCACCTCGGCATCGACACCGTTCAGCTGAACGGTGAGGGCTTCGAACTGCTCGTCAGCAAGGGCGACACCGTCACCCGCGGCCAGGCCGTCATCAAGTGGGACCCGGCCGCCGTCGAGGCCGCCGGCAAGTCGCCGATCTCCCCGATCGTCGCCCTGGAGGCCTCGGCCGACGCGCTGGGCGAGGTTCTGGAGAGCGGGGAGGTCGCCGTCGGCGAGGCCCTGTTCAGCTGGAGCTGACCCCTCCCCTCTTCTTTACCCGACACATCCGCCCCACCGCTCCGGTCGGGGCGGCCCGGCACACAGCGGTACCCGGCGGGGCCGCTTCTTCTACGGAGAGCAGGCATGCAGAAGACGCTGCGCGGCGTGGGTGTCAGCCACGGGGTCGCGATCGGCCAGGTGCGGCACATGGGGACGGCGGTGCTGGAGCCCCCGGCCACCCAGATCCCGACCGAGGACGCTCCGCGTGAGCAGGCCCGTGCCCAGGCGGCCGTCGAGGCGGTGGCCGCGGACCTGATCGCCCGCGGCAACCTGGCCGGTGGCGAGGCCCAGGCCGTGCTGGAGGCCCAGGCGCTGATGGCGCAGGACCCGGAGCTGATGGCCGACGTCTCCCGCCGGATCGCGGTCGGCAGCAGCGCCGAGCGCGGCGTCTACGACGCGTTCGCCGCCTACCGGGCGCTGCTCGCCTCCGCCGGGGAGTACCTGGCGGGCCGGGTGGCCGACCTCGACGATGTGCGCAACCGCATCGTCGCCCGGCTGCTGGGTGTGCCGATGCCGGGTGTACCGGACAGCGACGAGCCGTACGTGCTGTTCGCCCGGGACCTCGCGCCGGCCGACACCGCGCTGCTGGACCCGACGCTGGTGCTCGGCTTCGTGACCGAGGAGGGCGGGCCGACCAGCCACAGCGCCATCCTGGCGCGGGCCATGGGCGTGCCGGCCGTGGTCGCGCTGCCGGGGGCGACCGATGTCGCCGAGGGCACGGTCGTCGCCGTGGACGGCAGCTCCGGTGACGTGCTGGTCGAGCCGAGCGAGGAGAAGAAGGAGGAGCTGCGCCGGATTGCCGCCGAGCGCAAGGCCGCGCTCGCCGCCTCCTCCGGCCCGGGTGCGACCTCCGACGGGCACGAGGTGCCGCTGCTGGCCAACATCGGAGGTCCGGCCGATCTGCCGGCCGCCCTGGAGGCGGGCGCCGAGGGTGTCGGGCTGTTCCGCACCGAGTTCCTCTTCCTCGACGACTCGGCGAAGGCGCCGAGCGAGGAGAAGCAGGTCGAGGCGTACCGCAAGGTGCTGGAGGCCTTCCCGGAGAACCGGGTCGTCGTCCGGGTGCTCGACGCGGGCGCGGACAAGCCGCTGGACTTCCTGACCCCGGCCGACGAGCCCAACCCGGCGCTGGGCGTGCGCGGTCTGCGCACCCTGCTGGAGCACCCGGAGGTGCTGCGCACCCAGCTGCGGGCGCTGGCGAAGGCCGCCGAGGGCCTGCCGGTGCACCTTGAGGTGATGGCCCCGATGGTGGCCGACCGCAAGGACGCCAAGGAGTTCGCCGCGGCGTGTCGCGAGGCGGGGCTGAGCGCCAAGTTCGGCGCGATGGTGGAGATCCCGTCGGCCGCGCTGCGGGCGCGCTCGATCCTCCGGGAGGTCGAGTTCCTGTCGCTGGGCACCAACGACCTCGCCCAGTACACCTTCGCCGCCGACCGGCAGGTCGGTGCGCTGGCCCGGCTGCAGGACCCGTGGCAGCCGGCGCTGCTCGACCTGATCGCGGCCGCCGCCGAGGCCGCGCAGGCCGAGGGCAAGAGCTGCGGCGTCTGCGGCGAGGCCGCTTCGGACCCGCTGCTGGCCGTGGTGCTGACCGGTCTCGGTGTCACCAGCCTGTCGATGGGCGCGGCGTCGATCCCCTATGTGCGGACCGCGCTGGCCAAGTACACGCTGGCGCAGTGCCGCCGGGCCGCCGAGGCGGCGCGGGCGGCGGACAGCGCCGAGGAGGCGCGGGCCGCGGCGCAGCAGGTGCTGTCCGGCGAGTGACCGACTGACACCCTCTGTCGGGGAAGACGGAGAAGACGGAGAACGTCCCGAGGGGCCCTTCCACTGTGGCTGTGGAAGGGCCCCTCCGGTCTGTCCGTGCGGTGTGGCGGCGGCTACTCGGCGCCGGCGCGGTCGCGGCGCAGCTGCTCGAACCAGCGCAGGTGGTCGAGGTTGTCGACGGAACCGGGGTTGACGGCCTGGTCGAGCGGGGTGCCGGAGAGCAGGCGCTTCACCGGGACCTCGATGCGCTTGCCGGTCAGGGTGTGCGGAAGGCCGCGGACGGCGATGACCTCGTCCGGTACGTGGCGCGGGGAGAGTTCGGTGCGCAGCGAGGTGCGGATGCGGCCGATGAGGTCGTCGTCGAGTTCGGCGCCGGGGGTGAGGACGACGAACAGCGGCATCCAGTAGCCGCCGTCGGGCTCTTCGAGGCCGATGACGAGGGACTCGGCGATCTCGGGGAGGCGTTCGACGACCTCGTAGATGTCCGAGGAGCCCATCCGGACGCCCTGGCGGTTGAGGGTGGAGTCGGAGCGGCCGTGGATGACGACGGTGCCGCGGGAGGTGACGGTGATCCAGTCGCCGTGGCGCCAGACGCCGGGGTACATGTCGAAGTAGCTGTCGTGGTACCGCGTTCCCTCGGGGTCGTTCCAGAAGCCGGTGGGCATCGACGGGATGGGCTTGGTGACGACGAGTTCGCCGACCTCGTCGGTGAGCGGCCGGCCGTTGACGTCCCAGGACTCCACGGCGGCACCGAGGCAGGGGGCCTGGATCTCGCCGAGGTGGACGGGGAGGGTGGGGACGCCGCCGACGAAGCAGGAGCACACGTCGGTACCGCCGCTGACGGAGGCGAGCCAGACGTCCTCCTTCACCTCGTCGTAGATCCAGCGGAAGCCGTCGGGCGGGAGCGGGGAGCCGGTGGTGCCGATGCAGCGGACGGCGGAGAGGTCGAGGTCGCGGCCGGGGTGCAGGTCGGCCTTGCGGCTGGCGATGACGTAGGCGGCGGAGGTGCCGAGGACGGTGGCGCCGGTGCGGGCGGCGACGGACCAGAGGGCGCCGGTGTCGGGGTGGCCGGGGCTGCCGTCGTAGGTGACGATCGTGGATCCGACGAGGAGGCCGGCGATGAGGAAGTTCCACATCATCCAGCCGGTGGAGGTGTACCAGAGGAAGCGGTCGTCGGGGCCGAGGTCGAGGTGGAGGCCGGCCTGCTTGAGGTGCTCGACGAGGATGCCGCCCTGGCTCTGCACGATGGCCTTGGGCAGGCCGGTGGTGCCGGAGGAGTAGAGGACCCAGAGCGGGTGGTCGAAGGGGACCGGCTCGAACACCGGCTCGGTCTGGTCGGCGATCAGGTCGTCCCAGGTCAGCGCTCCCTCGGGGGCGGGGCCGCCGAGCAGGGGGACGTGCACGACGGTGCGCAGCGAGGGGAGTTCGCGGCGGAGTTCGGCGACCACTCCGGTACGGTCGTGGTCCTTTCCGCCGTAGTGGTAGCCGTCGACGGCGAAGAGGACGACGGGCTCGATCTGCTGGAGGCGGTCGAGGACGCTGCGGGCTCCGAAGTCGGGGGCGCAGCTGGTCCAGACGGCGCCGACGGCGGCGGTGGCGAGGAGGGCGACGGCGGCCTGCGGGATGTTGGGCAGGTAGGCGCCGACCCGGTCGCCGGGGCGCACGCCGCGTGCCCGGAGGGCGGCGGCGAGGGAGCCGACCTGGCGGCGGAGCTCGGCCCAGGTGAGGACGACGGGCTCGTCGGTGGTCTCGTCGAGGTGGAGGATCGCGGGGCGGTCGGCCTTCGCGGCGTCCTCGCCGGCGCGCAGGGCGTGTTCGGCGTAGTTGAGGCGGGCGCCGGGGAACCAGCGGGCGCCGGGCATCGCGGGGTCGGCGAGGACGGCGTCGGGTGCCTCGGTGAAGCGGACGTCGTACCACTGGGTGACGGCGGTCCAGAAGCGGTCGAGGTCCTCGACCGACCAGGCGTGCAGGGCGGCGTAGCGGGCGGCGGCCTGCTCGTCGTCGTCGGCGGGCGCGAGCGGCGCGGCCGGGGCGCCGTGGTGCTCGGCGGCCCAGGCCTGGAAGGCCACGATCCCGGTGCCGGCGGCACGAGCGGGGCTGGGGCGCCAGAGCGGCTGGTCCTGGGGTGGGGTGCTCACGGTGGTGGTCTCCCGGCCGGTGATGAGGGCGGACGGGGATGCTTGTGGCAGGGCCCGCGTCCGGTTGGGGGCTGTTGGTGCAGACCCTGCCATGTGATCGGCCGGTGCGCCAGGGTCTTCCCGGTGGTCGGGCGGCGACCGGGTTGCCTGGTCAGAGGCGGGCGAAATCGCCGTTGAACCAGGAGCGGGAGACACGGGTGTGGAAGGGGAAGGCGAGCGGGGTCTCGGGGGTGGCGAGCTGCCAGCCGTCGGTCTCGTCGGTGGGGACGGAGGGCGGGAGGAGGGTGAGCGGGCGGGCGGGGAGCAGGCCGAAGAGGCAGAGGAAGCCGCCGTGGGTGTCGGAGTCGGTGGCGACCAGGGTGACCTCCGCGGCCTCGGCGAGGATGCCGGTCTCCTCGCGCAGTTCGCGCACGCAGGCCTGCTGCCAGCTCTCGCCGTAGTCGATGTAGCCGCCGGGGAGGGCGAGTTCGCCGTAGCCGGGTTCGATGGTGCGGCGGATCACCACCAGGCTCGGGGCGGCGTCGGCGGCAGTGACCGGGAGGAGAGTGACGACGACGGGCAGCGGGTTGCGGTAGCTGATCTCGGTGCAGCGGGGGCACGTCCGGGGCCAGGCGGAGGTGCCGGGCGGGTAGGGGGTGCCGCAGAAGTGGCAGTGGGAGTTGGCTTGGTGGCGCACCGTGCCGGCCTCGTAAGTCGTCATGGCCGGATGGTAGTGCGGGTGGGCGGCGCAGGGGCGGCGGTCGGCGACCGCGGCCGGGGATCCCCGTCAGCCATCGCCGCGGGGACCGCCGTCGGGGTCGCTGCGGGTGGGGCGGAGCAGGGCGGGGTGGAGCAGGCGGGCGTCGCCGGCGTGGTAGGTGCGGGCGCGGGGGCCGCCGCGGGCGCCGCCGCGGTCGGTGGTGGTGCCGGTGCCCTCGACGAAGCCGGGGACGGAGAGCACCTTGCGGTGGAAGTTGCCGGGGTGGAGCTTCTCGTCCCAGACGGCCTCGTAGACGGCCCGCAGCTCGGGGATGGTGAAGTCGTGGTGGAGGAAGGCGGTGGCCAGCGGGCTGTACTCGATCTTGGCGCGGGCGCGGTCGAGGCCGTCGGCGAGTATCCGGGCGTGGTCGAAGGCGAGCTCGATCGGGGTGAGGTCCGCTGGTCCGGCGGGCTCGGACGGCGCCGGGGACTCGGCGGAGCCGGTGCGCCCGCCGACGCCACCCCCGTGGGTGTCGGCGGGCGCACCGGCGGTCTCGGACCGGCCCGGGAGCCGGAGGTCGAGGGCGGTGACGGGGTGCCAGGCGGCGTGCGCCGCGTCGGTGCCGGCCTGAGGGTCGGGCAGGTCCGGGGCGAAGGCGAGGTAGGCGACGGAGACCACGTGCATCCGCGGGTCACGCTCGGGGGTGCCGTAGCTGCCGAGCTGTTCGAGGTGGATGCGGCTGAGGGCGGCCTCGGCGCCGACGGTGCCGTGCAGGCCGGTCTCCTCGGCGAACTCGCGGGCGGCGGCCTCGTCGAGGCTCTCCTCGCCGGCCCGCAGGAAGCCACCGGGCAGCGCCCAGCGGCCCTGGTAGGGCGGGAGGGCGCGCTCGACGAGCAGGACGTGCAGGCGGCCGTGGCGCAGGGTGAGGGCGACCACGTCGACCGTGACGGCGACCGGGGCGTAGGCGCGCGGGTCGTAGGCGGCGAGCCACTCCTGCTCGGTGGTGTCCATGTGCGCGCTCCTCTCGCCGGTACGGCCGGTCGGGCGTCCTTCTCGGACTGAGCACAACGTAGCGACCCGTTGACTCCGCGGCAAATCATTTTCCGGCCGACTCCCCCGCACTCCCCCGCGCACCGGCTCCTAGGCTGTGAGCAGGACGTTCGCCGGAGGAGGCCGCGATGGACGCACCGGACGCACCGAGCGCCCCCGGCACACCCGGCACACCCGCCGCACCGGGCTTCGCCGCCGCGCTGGCGGCCGGGCCGCTGGTCCTGGACGGCGGGCTCTCCGAGCAGCTGGCGGCGGGCGGGTACGACCTGGCGGACGCGCTGTGGTCGGCGCGGCTGCTGGCGGACGCGCCGGAGGCGGTCCGGGCGGCGCACCGGGCGTACTTCGCGGCGGGCGCGCGGGTCGCGATCACCGCGAGCTACCAGGCGAGCTTCGCGGGCTTCGCCCGGCGCGGGATCGGCCGTGCCGGGGCGGCCCGGCTGCTGGCGCGCAGCGTGGAGCTGGCACGGGAGGCGGCGCGCGGGCTGCCGGGGCCGCGCCGGTGGGTGGCGGCGTCGGTCGGGCCGTACGGGGCGGTGCTGGCGGACGGGTCGGAGTACCGGGGCCGGTACGGGCTGACGGCGGCCGAGCTGGAGGCCTTCCACCGGCCGCGGCTGGAGGTGCTGGCGGCGGCCGGCCCGGACGTGCTGGCGCTGGAGACGGTGCCGGACGTCGAGGAGGCGCGGGTGCTGCTGCGGGCGGTGCGCGGACTGGGGGTGCCGGCCTGGCTGTCGTTCGGCGCGGCGGGCGGGCTGACCCGGGCCGGGCAGCCGCTGGCGGAGGCGTTCGCGCTGGCGGCGGAGGTGGACGAGGTGGTGGCGGTGGGGGTGAACTGCTGCACGCCCGAGGACGCGGACCGGGCGGTGGGCCTGGCGGCGCGGGTGTCCGGCAAGCCGGTGGTGGTCTATCCGAACAGCGGCGAGGGCTGGGACGCGGCGGCCGGGGCGTGGTGCGGCGCGCCGACCTTCTCGGCGGACCGGGTGGCCGGGTGGCTGGCGGCCGGGGCCCGGCTGGTGGGCGGCTGCTGCCGGGTCGGGCCGCCGGGGATCCGGGCGGTGGCGGCGGAGGTGGCGACGGCGGTGGCCGCGGGGGTGGCGACGCGGGCCGCGCCGGCCCGGGCCGGCGGACGGCCGCACTGATCCCCCGCCACCGGGCGCACGGGCCGCCCGGGGCGGGGTTACCGAGGGGGAAGGTGCACGGACCGGGGACGGCCTGGCAGACTCGTGCCGTCACCACTGCGGTCGACAATGTCGACCGCCTGTCAGCGCGGAGGTTCCCATGCCCGGCCCGATCCAGTCGCTCTCCCGGGCCGCCGCGATCATGCGCCTGCTGGCCGGCGGCGAGCGCCGCCTGGGCCTGTCGGAGGTCGCGACGGCGCTGGACCTGGCCAAGGGCACCGCGCACGGCATCCTGCGCACCCTCCAGCAGGAGGGGTTCGTGGAGCAGGACCCGGAGAGCGGCAAGTACCAGCTGGGCGCCGAGCTGCTGCGGCTCGGGCAGAGCTACCTGGACGTGCACGAGCTGCGGGCGCGGGCCCTGGTGTGGGCCGACGACCTGGCCCGGGCGGCCGGCGAGACCGTCTACCTCGGGGTGCTGCACCAGCGCGGGGTGCTGATCGTGCACCACGTGTTCCGGCCGGACGACACCCGGCAGGTGCTGGAGGTCGGCTCGATGCAGCCGCTGCACTCCACCGCGCTGGGCAAGGTGCTGCTGGCCTACGACCCGGTGGCACGCGGCGAGCTGGGCGACGGCCCGTTCGAGTCGTACACCGCGCGGACGCTGACCGAGTCGGCGGACGTGGACGCCGAGGCGGCGCTGATCCGCGAGCGCGGATGGGCGGACTCGGTGGAGGAGACCTGGGAGGGCGTGGCCTCGATCGGCGCGCTGATCCAGGACCGGCGGCGCAACCCGGTGGGCGCGGTCTGCATCAGCGGCGCGGTCGAGCGGGTCTGCGAGGACGGCTTCGTCAAGCCCTCGCTGGTCGCGTCGGTGCGCAGCGCGGCCCGCGCGATCTCCCGGGACCTGGGCGCCGGGCGGTTCTGAGCGGCGGCCCGCGGAGCCTGCCGGAACCCCGGAGAAACGTTCACGCAGAGGCGCGGACGGGCGAAATGCCCGTCCGCGCCTTACCGTTTTGTCCGGAATTCCATTGGTCCATCCGGTAACGCGGGGTAGCGCGACGAGCCAAGGGTCACAGCTGCGTAACCCGGCCTTGACGAGAGGGCGACCCGGGGAGGAAGCTTCCGCATGGCGGTCGACATTGTCGAACGATGGCCGCGCGAATCGCACCCACGGGGCGCTCACCCGCCCGACGGTCCGCCCGGCCCCTGCCCCCACCCTCATCTCCGGGCCATATGGACAAGGGAGTCTTTGTGTCCGCGTTCTCCAACGGCGACGTTTTTGTCGGCGAAACCCTCGGCACCGCCGCGCTGATACTCCTCGGCGGCGGCGTCTGCGCCGCCGTGACGCTCAAGAAGTCGAAGGCCCTCAACGCCGGCTGGCTGGCGATCACCTTCGGCTGGGGCTTCGCGGTCCTGATCGCCGCCTACATGTCGGCTCCGAAGTCCGGCGCCCACCTCAACCCGGCCGTCACCGTCGCGCTCGCCGTGAAGAGCGGCGAGTGGAGCCAGGTGCCGCTCTACCTCGGCTCCCAGCTGCTCGGCGCGATCATCGGCGCCGTGCTCGTCTGGGCCACCTACCTCGGCCAGTTCCAGGCCAACCAGGAGCCGACCCTCGGCATCTTCTCGACCGGGCCCGAGGTCCGGAACCCGTTCCAGAACGTCCTCACCGAGGTCATCGGCACCTTCGTGCTCTGCTTCGCGATCCTCACCATCGGCACCAACAACGGGCTCTCGCAGTCCGGCACGGGCACGCTGATGGTCGCCTTCACCGTGGTCGGCATCGGCCTCTCGCTGGGCGGCCCGACCGGCTACGCGATCAACCCGGCCCGCGACCTCGGCCCGCGCATCGCGCACTCGCTGCTGCCGATCCCGAACAAGGGCGGCTCCGACTGGTCCTACGCCTGGGTCCCGGTGGTCGGCCCGATCATCGGCGGCCTGCTGGCCGGCGGCCTGTACAACGCCATGTTCTGAGGCCGGGTTCGAACCCGCCGCGCACGGGGACTGACCACGGAGTCAGGCCCACCCACCCCGCAAACCCCCAGAGACCCGAGCCGAGGACCCTCATGACCCCCACGGGCAACTACATCGCCGCGATCGACCAGGGCACCACCTCCAGCCGCTGCATCATCTTCGGTGCCGACGGCCGGATCGTCTCCGTCGACCAGCAGGAGCACCGGCAGATCTTCCCCCAGCCCGGCTACGTCGAGCACGACGCCACCGAGATCTGGACCCGGGTGCAGTCGGTCGTCCGCGGCGCGCTGGAGAAGGCCGGCCTGACCAAGGACGACATCCGCGCCATCGGCATCACCAACCAGCGCGAGACCACCGTCCTGTGGGACCGGCACACCGGCGAGCCGGTGCACAACGCGCTGGTGTGGCAGGACACCCGCACCGAGGGGCTCTGCCGCGAGCTGGGCCGCAACGTCGGCCAGGACCGCTTCCGCCGCGAGACCGGCCTCCCGCTGGCCAGCTACTTCGCCGGCCCCAAGATCCGCTGGCTGCTGGACAACGTCGAGGGCCTGCGCGAGCGCGCCGAGGCCGGCGACATCCTCTTCGGCACCATGGACACCTGGGTCATCTGGAACCTCACCGGCGGTGTCGACGGCGGCAAGCACGTCACGGACGTCACCAACGCCAGCCGCACCATGCTGATGAACCTGCACACCCTGCAGTGGGACGAGAAGATCGCCGAGTCGATGGGCGTGCCGATGGCCGTCCTGCCGGAGATCCGCTCCTCCGCCGAGGTGTACGGCGAGGCCGTCGGCGACCTGGCGGGCGTGCCGGTCGCCTCCGCGCTCGGCGACCAGCAGGCCGCGCTGTTCGGCCAGACCTGCTTCGACGAGGGCGAGGCCAAGTCCACCTACGGCACCGGCACCTTCCTGCTGCTCAACACCGGCGAGAAGGTCGTCAACTCCTACCACGGCCTGCTGACCACGGTCGGCTACCGGATCGGCGACCAGAAGCCGGTCTACGCGCTGGAGGGCTCGATCGCCGTCACCGGCTCGCTCGTCCAGTGGCTGCGCGACCAGCTCGGCATCATCTCCACCGCCGCCGAGATCGAGACCCTGGCCAACACGGTCGAGGACAACGGCGGCGCCTACTTCGTCCCGGCCTTCTCCGGCCTGTTCGCCCCGTACTGGCGCTCCGACGCCCGCGGCGTGATCGCCGGACTGACCCGGTACGTCACCAAGGGCCACCTGGCCCGGGCCGTCCTGGAGGCCACCGCCTGGCAGACCCGCGAGGTCGTCGACGCCATGCAGAAGGACTCCGGGGTCGAGCTCACCGCCCTCAAGGTCGACGGCGGCATGACCAGCAACAACCTGCTCATGCAGAACATCGCCGACGTCCTGGACGTCCCGGTCGAGCGCCCGTACGTGGCCGAGACCACCGCGCTGGGCGCCGCCTACGCGGCCGGCCTGGCGGTCGGCTTCTGGAGCGACCTCGACACCCTGCGGGCCAACTGGCACCGCGCCGCCGAGTGGACCCCGCGGATGGACGGGGCCACCCGGGAGCGCGAGTACAAGAAGTGGCTCAAGGCCGTCGAGCGCACCATGGGCTGGGTGGAGGAGGAAGAGACCGACTGATCGCGACGCCGGTCGGGGCGCCTGCCCCGGCCGGCCCGCTCCCGTTTCACACCGGCCCGCCGCACCGGGCCGACCGGCCTCTCCGCAGGGGCCGTACGCACACCGAGAGGAGTAACGGCGCCGCCCGACCCGCGCGCCGTACACACACCATGGCAACCATTCCGACCCTGGGCGCCGAGCTGACCGCCGGCCGCACCGCCTCCCGCGCCGAGACCCGCGAACTGCTCGGCAAGGCCACCTACGACCTGCTGGTGATCGGGGGCGGCATCCTCGGCACCGCCGTCGCCTGGACCGCGTCCCAGGCCGGCCTGAAGGTCGCCATGGTCGACGCCGGCGACTTCGCCGGCGCCACCTCCAGCGCCTCCTCGAAGCTGGTCCACGGCGGTCTGCGCTACCTGCAGACCGGCGCGGTCAAGCTGGTCGCCGAGAACCACAAGGAGCGCCGCGCGCTCTCCACCGACGTCGCCCCGCACCTGGTCAACCCGCTGACCTTCTTCGTGCCGGTCTACAAGGGCGGCCCGCACAGCGCGCCCAAGCTCGGCGCCGGCGTGTTCCTGTACTCGGCGCTCTCCGCCTTCCGCGACGGCATGGGCCGGGTCTCCACCGCCGCGCACGCCGCCCAGCAGGTGCCCGCGCTGCGCACCGAGGGCCTGCGCTCGGTGGCCGTCTACGGCGACCACCAGATGAACGACTCGCGCGTCGCGGTGATGACCGTGCGCGCCGCCGTCGAGGCAGGCGCGGTCGTGCTCAACCACGCCGAGGTCACCGGCCTGCGCTTCACCGGCGGCCGGGTCACCGGGGCCGAGCTCAAGGACCGCATGGACGGCACCGAGTTCGGCGTCGACGCCCGTCTGGTGCTCAACGCCACCGGCCCCTGGGTCGACCACCTGCGCCGGATGGAGGACGCCGGCGCCGCGCCGTCGATCCGGCTGTCCAAGGGCGCCCACGTGGTGGTCAAGCGCCGCTCCCCGTGGCGCGCCGCGCTGACCATCCCGATCGACAAGTACCGCGTCTCCTTCGCCATCCCGTGGGAGGACCACGTCCTGCTCGGCACCACCGACGAGGAGTACACCGGCGACCCGAAGGACGTCCGGGCCACCGAGGCGGACGTCGACCAGATCCTCGGCGAGGCCGGACACGCGATCCGCGACGAGCACCTCGACCGCGACCTGATCACCTACACCTTCGCCGGTCTGCGGGTGCTGCCCGGCGGCCCGGGCGACACCGCCGCCGCCAAGCGCGAGACGGTCGTCACCGAGGGCAAGGGCGGCATGCTGTCGGTCGCCGGCGGCAAGTGGACCACCTACCGCCACATCGGCCGCACCGTGCTGGAGAAGCTGGCCCACGTGCCCGGCACCTCGCTCGGCGAGGACATCTCCCCGATCGCCCCGACCGTGCCGCTGCCGGGCGTCGGCGCGCCGAACGCCGTGGCGCACCGCCTGCTGATCGACCGTGAGCCGGGCTCGCGGATGGAGCCGCTGGTCGCCAAGCACCTGGCCGGCCACTACGGCACGCTGTCCTTCGACATCGCCCGGATGATCGACGAGAACCCGGAGCTCGGCCGGCCGATCCACGAGGACGGCCCGGACGTCTGGGCGCAGGTCGCCTACGCGGCCGACCACGAGTGGGCGTACACGGCGGACGACGTGCTGCGCCGCCGCACCACGATGACCGTCCGCGGCCTGGACACCCCGGAGGTCCGCGCCGAGGTCGAGGCCTTCCTCGCGAAGCGCGGAGCCAAGTAGGCACGGGCACGTTCCGGACTCGACGGGCGGGCACCCCAGGGCTGGGGGTGCCCGCCCGTCGGCGTGGACGGACGAACGGGCGGGCGCTCCACGAGGGAGCGCCCGCCCGTTCGGCGTGCTGCGGGACGACCCGCTAGATGACCAGGCTGAGCGGCATGATCAGGGCGATCGCGACCACCGAGATCACCGTCTCCATCGCCGACCAGGACTTCAGCGTCTGGCCGACGCTCATGCCGAAGTACTCCTTCACCAGCCAGAAGCCGGCGTCGTTGACGTGCGACAGGAACAGCGAGCCGGCGCCGATGGCCAGCACCAGCAGGGCCGCGTGGGTGGAGGACATGTCCGCCGCCAGCGGGGCCACGATGCCGGCCGCGGTGATGGTGGCGACCGTCGCCGAGCCGGTGGCGAGGCGGATCAGCACCGCGATCAGCCAGCCGAGCAGCAGCGCCGAGATGTGCCACTTGGACGACCACTCGCTGACCGCGTTGCCGACGCCCACGTCGATCAGGGTCTGCTTGAAGCCGCCGCCGGCGCCGACGATGAAGACGATGCCGGCGATCGGGCCGAGCGACTTGCCGACGGTGTCGGAGATCCGGGCCCTGTCGAAGCCGGCGGCCTTGCCCAGGGTCACCATGCCGAGAAGGGTCGCCGCGAGCAGGGCGATCAGCGGGGAGCCGACGAAGTCGAGGACCCGCTGCGGAAGCGCCTTGGGGTCGTCGATCACGACGTCCGCCAGCGCCTTGCCGAGCATCAGCACGACCGGCAGCAGGATGGTCGCCAGCACGGCGCCGAAGGACGGGGTGTGCTCGCGCTCGGTCGTCTCCACCGGGGTGGCGGGCTGCGGGATCTCCAGCGGGCCGACCCAGCGCTCGGCGACGCGGGCGAACAGCGGACCGGCGATGATCAGCGTCGGGACGGCGATCAGCAGGCCGAGCGCCAGGGTGATGCCCAGATCGGCCTTGAGCGCGTCGACGGCGACCAGCGGACCGGGGTGCGGGGGCACCAGGCCGTGCAGCACGGACAGGCCGGCCAGCGCCGGGATGCCGATCCGCATCAGCGGGACGTTGCCACGGCGGGCCACCAGCAGCACGATCGGGATCAGCAGCACCACGCCGACCTCGAAGAACAGCGGCAGGCCGAGCACGGCGGCGATCAGCGCCATCGCCCAGGGCAGCGCCTTGGGTCCGGAGCGGGACAGCACGGTGTCGGCGATGATGTTCGCGCCGCCGGAGTCGGCGAGCAGCTTGCCGAGCATCGCGCCCAGGCCGATCAGCAGACCGACGCCGGCGACGGTGGAGCCGAAGCCGGTGGAGAAGCTGGTGAGCAGCTTGTCGAACGGCGCGCCCGCGACGGCGGCCAGCAGGCCCGAGCCGAGGGTCAGGGCCAGGAACGGGTGCAGCTTCAGCTTGGTGATCAGCAGCACGATGGCGCCGATGCTGAGCAGGACCGCGATCAGCAGCTGACTGTCGCTGCTGGTGTGCGGGAGGGCCGGTGGGGCGGCCGCGAGCACCGCGAGGGTGGGGGACGGGGTCACGCGAGGTCTCCATTGACGGGCCGCAGCAGGGCTACGGCCTTCTCGACGAGTTCTTCGGGGGTCGGCCCGACGTCCAGGACGGCGCCGCGCTCGTCCGGGCCGAGGGGTTCCAGGGCGGCGTACTGGGAGCCGAGCAGCGCCGGCGGCATGAAGTGGCCGGTGCGGTGGGAGAGCCGGTCCTCGACCAGCTCGGTCCGGCCGCTCAGGTGCAGGAACCAGGCGTCCGGGCAGGCCGCGCGCAGCAGGTCGCGGTAGCCGTGCTTGAGCGCCGAGCAGGTGACCACGCCGCCGGTGCCGGCCTCGGTGCGCTCCTTCAGCCAGGCGCCGATGGCGCGCAGCCAGGGGTCGCGGTCCTGGTCGTCCAGCGGGATGCCGGCCGACATCTTGGCGATGTTGGCGGGCGGGTGGAAGTCGTCCGCCTCGGCGAAGGGGAGCCCGAGGCGGTCGGCCAGCAGGCGGGCCAGGGTGGTCTTGCCGACACCGGAGACGCCCATCACCACGATGGTGAGGGGCGCACTGGGGGTGTCGTGGTTCTCGACGCTGAGAGCCATGTGGGTGGTGCTCCTTCGTTGCCTGGCCGCCACTATCGCCTCAAAGATATGACGTATTCAAGTAGCAGAAACCAAATCGTCATACTTTTAATCCCGCCGGTTCGACGGCCGGGGGCGGCGGCCTCGGGCGAACGGCCGAGGTCTAGGCTGGCGGGATGGAGATCCAGGGGCTGCCCGGCCGACTGCTCGCCGAACTGGGGCCGGCCATCGCGTCCGGGGAGCTCCCCGAGGGCGCGGTGCTGCGCGCCGAGGAGCTGGAGGAACGGTTCGGGGTCTCCCGGACGGTGGTCCGCGAGGCGGTCCGGATCCTGGAGGGGATGCACCTGGTGGCCTCCCGCCGCCGGGTCGGCATCACCGTGCAGCCCAAGTCGGACTGGGACGTCTTCGATCCGCTGGTGATCCGCTGGCGGCTGGCCGGCGCCGACCGGCCCGCCCAGCTGCGCTCGCTCGGCTCACTGCGGCTCGCGGTGGAGCCGGCCGCGGCCGCGCTCGCGGCCCGGCACGCCACCGACGACGAACGGCGCCGCCTCGGCGCGCTGGCGGTCGAGTTGACGATGACCGCGCGCGCCGCCGACCTGCCCACCTTCCTCCAGCACGACATCGACTTCCACGCCACCGTGCTGCAGGCCTCGCGCAACGAGATGTTCGCCCACCTCCGGGAGACCGTCGGTGCGGTGCTGACCGGCCGGACCGAGTACCATCTGATGCCCCATCAGCCCGAGCCGTACGCGATCCGGCTGCACCGCGAGGTCGCCGAGGCGGTCTGCGCGGGGGACGCCGAGCACGCGGAGCGGGCGATGCGGACCATCGTCGAGGGCGCGCTGGCCGAGCTGAACGAGCAACTCGACTGACGGACGGCTCCACCGGCGGGGCGGGTGGCCCGGGATCCGGTGGACTGTTCGACACCTTCCGGGCCGGATCGAACGATTTGATGTCGGTTCGGGGGATTCGCGCGCATAGTCCGGGTACGACGGGGCAGAGTGGAGCGCGGGGGGCGTAGACTCGGCGCCCGCCGCGCTCGTGTCCGCCACCCGTCCGCGCCTGGGGGTCGCCCGATGCCAACCGCCCGCCGTCGCCGCCGTCTTCCCGACGAGGTCCGCAGGGCCGTCGTCCGAGCGGTGCTCTGCCTGTCCTTCACCATGGTGGGCATCGTGGTGGCGACGCTGTCCTCGTACGCCGACAGCTGGCTGATGACGCCGGCCCTGATGGCGATGGGGGTGGGGGTGTTCGGAACGATGTGGTGCCTGCTGGAGATCCTGATCTCCCGCCAGGTCGCCGCCCAGCGGATGCGCGCGCCGAACTCCGCCTCCCCGATGGCCGGCAGCCGCGCCCCGGCGGGGTACCCGCAGCAGTCGCCGCCGCGCCCTGCGCAACCGCGGCCCCAGCAGCAGCCGTACCCGCCGTACCAGCAGCACCCGCAGCGCCCCCGCCAGCCGCAGCCGCCCCACCAGCCACCGGCCGGGCCGCCGTACCCGGGCGGCCCGGCGCCGCGTCAGGCGGGGCTCACCACCCGGTAGTGGGTGGTGAGCCGGCCGTCGTCGTCCAGCAGGTGGAAGGCGAGCATCGGCGGCTGGTCGAAGGCGATGCCCGCGCCGCCCTCGCAGGGCATCGTCACGGTGGAGACCACGCCCGGCGCGACCAGTACCGGCAGCCCCGCGAAGACGGTGGCCGCCGCGGTGTGCGCGTGGCCGCAGAGCAGCGCCCGCACCCGGGGGTGGCGCCCCAGTACCTCGGCCAGCCGCTCCTCGCCGAACTGCCGGATCGGGTCCACGTACGGCAGGTGCAGGGTGACCGGCGGGTGGTGGAAGGCCACCAGGGCGGGCAACCCGGTCCGCCCGGAAGCGAGTTCGCCGTCCAGCCAGTCGAGCGTGGCGTCGTCCAGCAGGCCGTCGTGCCGGCCGGGGATCGAGGAGTCGAGCATCAGCACGTCCACCCCGGGCAGCGCGTGCAGCCGGTTGACCGGGCCGCCGGACGGCGCCTCGCCGAGCAGCACCTCCCGGTAGGGCTCGCGGACGTCGTGGTTCCCCGGGCAGATCAGCACCGGGTACCGGGAGGTCAGCACCTTCGCGACCTCCCGGTACTCGGCGGCCAGCCCGTGGTCGGCGAGGTCTCCGGTGACCAGCACGGCGTCCAGCGGGCCGGGCAGCGCGTCGAGGTACGCCACCACCTGCTCGGCCCGCCGCCGGGCGCGCTCCCCCGCGTCGCCGCGGTGCTCCTGGCCCAGGTGGATGTCACTGAAGTGAGCGATCGTCAGCATGGCCCCCACGCTACGACCGTCACGACGAGGCCGGAACCTCCGCCGGGCGCTTGAACATCCGGGTGGCGGTGATCTCGCCGTGGATGGCCGGGCCGTCCGGGTCCTGCGGGGCGGGCAGGCCCGGCCGGAGGTGCTCCTCCACCGAGATGTACTTGAGGCCGGCCCGCAGGTCGGCGTCGTTGCGCAGCCGGATGACCAGCGGGAACTCGGCGAGCGCGGTGGTGTCGAACAGGCCGGTGGTGTAGATCAGCTGGACGCCGAGGGCGTCGGCCACCGCGCGCTGGAGCTCCAGCAGGTAGGTGGCGTTGGCGCGGCCGATCGGGTTGTCGAGGAACAGCGTGCCCGCGTGCCGCAGCTGGGACTGGCCGCGGTCGTTGGCACGCAGCGCCGCCATCGTGCAGTACAGCGCGATGGCCGCGGTGAGCAGCTGGCCGCCGGAGAACACGTCGGACATCTGGCCGACGCTCACCCGCTCGGCGCGCAGCACCGCGTCCGGCTTGAGGATCTCGACGGCCACGCCCTTGGGGCCGATCGCGGCGGCGACGCCGCGCAGCAGCAGGGACATGCCGTCGCGGCGCAGGTCGCTGTTCTTGCGGACGGCGGCGCGGGTGGCCTCGTCGATGACCTCGCCGAGGCGCTCGACCAGGCTCGCGTGGTCCGGGTCCTCGAAGCGGATCCGCAGGAACTCCTGACCGGACCACTCCCCCAGGCCCTCGGGCAGCCGGGAGAGCCGCTGGGCGGCGCGCAGGGTGGCCAGCGAGGACTCGACCAGGCCGCGCAGCCGGTCGACGATCGAGCCGCGGTTGCGTTCCAGCTGGGCGAGTTCGTCGGTGAGCACGCGCAGCCGGGGGGCGAAGGCGGCGGCCCAGTTGGCGGCGTGGTCGGGCAACGCGGAGGCGGGCAGTTCGCGGATCTGCTGGCGGGCGGGGGTGCGCACGGCCTCGTAGCGGGCGGCGTTGGCGTGCCGGACCAGGGCGTCCGAGGCGTCGCGGACGGCGAGTTCGGCGGAGGACAGCTCGCCGGCGGCGGTGCGCAGGGCTCGGCGGGCCTCGGCGGCGGCGGTGCGGGCGTCGGCGAGCGGGCCGAGGTAGGGCTCGACCAGGGTCTCGGAGTCGTCCTGCTGCTCGCGCAGGCCGTCGCGGAGCTGGCCGGCGTGCTCGTCGAAGTCGGCGGCGCCGGTCTGGGCTGCGTCGAGGGTGCGCTGGAGGTCGGCGTGCGCGGTGCGGGCGGTGTCGACGGCCTCACGGCGTTCGGCGAGCCGGCTGGTGGCGCTGCGCAGCAGGGTCTGGGCGTGCTCGGGGTCGGTGGGGACGAGGTCCTCGGGCAGCTCGGTGTGCGCCTCGCCGTCGGCGGGGGCGGAGCGTTCGGCCTCGCCGCGCAGCCGGCCGAGCTGCTCGCTGGCGGCGGCGGCGCGGGCCTCGATGGTGGCGACGAGTTCCTCGGCGCGGGCGGCGGCGGCCTGGCGGGCCGGGCCGTCGGCGCCGTCGGGGCTGTTGAGCAGTTCCTCGGCGCGGCTGCGGACCTTGTTGGTGAGGCGGTCGAGCTCGGTCGCGGCGGCGGCCTCGTCGCCCTCGGCGCGGGCCTGTTCGGCGCGCAGGTCGGCGCCGACGCCGACCTTCTCGTAGAGCTGGGCGGCGGAACGGTAGGCCTCGCGCAGCTCGGGCAGCGCGGCGGGGGCCGTCTCGGCGGGCTCGTCGGACTGCTCGGCGGCGGAGATCTCGGCCCGTTCGGCCCGCAGCGCGCGCCCGGTGCGGCGGGCGTCGTCGGCGGCACGCTGAACGGCGCGGCGGTCCTCGTCGCAGGTGCGGGCGCGTTCGGCGCAGACGGCCTGACGGCGGTCGCACTCGGCGGCGTCCTCGGCGAGTTCGCGCTGTCGGCGGCTCCAGTTGGCGCGCTCGCGCAGCCGGAAGGCGAGGCCGGAGAGGGCGTCGGCGCGGCGGCGGGCGCGCTGGGCGACCTCCCGGTGCTCCTCGTGGGCGACGGCCGCGGCGGCGTGGTCGGTCTCGGCCTCGTCGTGCTCGGCGCGCAGGGTGGCGAGGGCGGCGGCGGCCTGCTCGGCGTGCTCGCGGGCGGCCTCGGCGGCGCCGGCGAGTTCGGCGAGGGTGCCGGGCGGGCAGCTGGCGTGCCAGGAGGCGAGGCGGGCGGCGAGCGCGCGGTCGCCGCCAAGGCGGGCGGCGAGTTCGCGGATGTGCTCCTCGCGGGCGGTGGCGCGGGCGCGCAGTTCGCGGCGCTCGTCGTCGGCGGCGGACTCGTCGTGCATGGCCGGGTTCGGCGGCACCAGGAAGAACGCGGGCTCGTCGGTGATCGGGGCGATCAGCGAGGCGGCGGCGCCGACGGCGACGGTGGAGCGGGGCAGCAGGGCCGCGGAGCGCAGCGCCTCGCGGGCCCGGTCCAGGGAGTTGGGGTCGGTGACGACGACGCCGTCGACCAGTTCGGGGCGGGCGGCGAGGATCGCCTCGTGGTCGGCCGGGTCGACGGACTGGGCGAGGTAGCGCCAGCCGGGCAGTGCGGGGATTCCGTGCTCGGCGAGGTACTCGACGGTGGCGAGCACGTCCGGGCCGGGCGGCAGCAGGCCGCCGTCGCCGAGCGCGGCGAGGATCCGGGAGTCGTCGGCGGCGGCGGTGCGCAGGTCGAACAGGGTGCGTTCGGCGGTGGCGATGGCCTCGTCGAGCAGTTCGCGCAGGTACTCGGCGTTGCGGTCGAGGACGGCGGGGGTGAGGAAGCCGGCGTCCTCCTCGGCGCCGTCCTGGTAGGGGGTGAGCGAGAGCAGGTCGGCGAGCCGGGGCTCGGTGGCGAGCAGGGCGGCGGTGCGCTGCTCGGTGGCGAGCGCCTGGGCGGCGGCCTTGCGGGCGTCGGTGGCGCGGGCGGCGGCGAGCTCGGCGCGGCCGGTGGCGGCGGCGGTCTCGCGCAGCCGGGTCGACGCGGACTCGGCGGCGGTGCGGGCCTGGGCGAGGGCGGCGGCGGCGGACTTCTCGACGTCGGCGGCGTGCAGGGCGGCGCGGGCCGGGTCGACGTCCCCGTCGGTGTCGATGAAGCCGGCCTCGACGGCGGCGGCGGTCTCCTGCTCGACCTCGGCGAGGCGCTGGCGCAGGTGCTCGGCCTCGCTGCGGGCCTTCTGGGCGGCGGTGGCGGCCTCGGTGGCGTCGGTCTGGGCCTTGGAGCCGTCGGCCTGGAGTTCGGCGGCGCGCTGCTCCTCGGTGTCGGCGCGATCCTCGGCCGCCGCGGCGGCGCCCTCCAGGGCGCGGGCCAGGGCGGTGGCGGCGCGGGCCCGGGCGGCGAGCGCGGGGGCGGCGTCCAGCTCGGCTTCGCGGATCGCGGCGGCGACCCGGCTCACCCGGTCGGCGGCGGCGCGGTGGCGCAGCACGGCCTCGGCGGCCTGCCAGGCGGAGTGCAGGGTGCGGGCGTCGGTGAGTTCGCGGCGCAGCGCGGCGGCCTCGGAGGTGGCGGCGGCCAGGGCCAGCGAGGCGTGCCGGTGGGTGAGTTCGGCGGCGATCAGGGTGTGCCGGGTGCGGTCGCTCTCGGCGGCGGTGACGGCGCCCGCAGCGGCGGCGACCTCGACCGCGAGGTCCTCGGCGCGGTCGCGTTCGGCGGCGGCGCGGGAGGCGAGGGCGTGGGCGAGCCGGCGGGTGCGGCGTTCGGCGGTGCGGTGCGCCTCGCGGACGGTCTCGCGGGCGGTGGTGGACTCGGCGATCCGCTCCAGCAGTTCCAGGGAGCCGGCGGTGAAGTCGCGTTCGGCGGTGAGCTCGGAGCGCAGGCCGAGCTTGGCGGCGAAGCCGTGGACGAGGTCGGCGAGGCCGTCGGTGTCCCGGGTGTCGGTGACGGCGCGCAGCAGCAGGTCGGTGAAGTCCTTGTCCTGCTTGACCGCGAAGAGGCCGGCCGCCTCGCCCTCGTCGGCGTTCATCTCGCGCTGGTAGCGGAAGAGTTCGGGGTCGAGGCCGAGCTCGCCGAGGTGTTCGGTCCAGCGGTCGTGGCCGTCCTCGAAGACCAGGTCGAGGTGGGGGTGGGCCTTGCCGGCCTCGGTGAGGGCGTCGCGGAAGCCCTTCATGGTGCGACGGCGGCCGCGGGCCTTCTGGTCGCCGGCCAGGCTGACCCGCTCGGCGACCGGCAGGGAGTCGAGGGTGAGGCCGGCGCCGGGGCGGAAGGAGTACCAGGTCTCGGCGAACTTGCGCGGGTCGGAGGAGACCTGGCGGCCGCGCCACTCGCTGACCTTGCCGACCACGATCAGCTCGCCGGTGACGGTGTGCTGCCACTCCAGGGCGACGTGGCCGCAGTCGTCGGCGAGCAGGAACTTGCGGAGCACGCCGGAACTGGCGCCGCCGAGGGTGTTGCGGTGGCCGGGGAGCATGACCGAGAAGATCAGCTTGAGCAGGACGGACTTGCCGCCGCCGTTCTCCAGGAAGAGCACGCCGGCCGGGGCGGGGCGGCGGACCGGGCCCTCGGTGTCCTCGCCGAACAGGCCGATCTGCTGGGGAGCCGGATCGGTGACGGGCTCGCCGACGCCGCGGAGGTCGAGCACCGTGTCGGCGTAGCGGGCGCCGGCCGGTCCGATCGAGTAGAGGCGGACCCGGTTGAGCTCGTACATGTGCGGCGGTTCTCCAGGAGGCGGATGGGTCGGAGGATCGGAGGTGCCGGCGTGGGGGCGGGGGTGCCGGCGGGGTCGCGGTGCGGCCCGGGGAGGGTCGCGGTGCGGCCCGGGGCTAGAGCGAGTGGAACGGCAGGCCGGCGTCGGCGACCAGGTCGTCCCCGGTGTCCGGGGGCAGCAGGGAGGCGGTGCCGTCGGAGACCGGGACCACGCCGAGGTCGAGCAGTTCGGCCATGGCGGCGGTGCCGGCCAGGTCGCGGACCTGGAGCTGGTAGCGGGCGGTGGTGCGGTAGGTGCCGCCGGCGTCGTCGGAGACCTTCTGCAGGAACCCGGAGTCGACCAGGAACAGCACGGCCTTGGCGACGATGCCGATGGTGGAGCCGGAGAGCCGGCGGGCGTCCTTGGTGGCGCCGGTGGCGGTGCGCCGGGCCCAGACCCGCCAGGCGGCCTCCAGGCCGGGGGCGTCGCTCTGCGGGTCGGTGTTGTCGCCGTCGGCGGCGGCCTGCTCCTCCAGGCGGCGGCAGGCCTGGCGGACGAAGGAGTCGATGCCGTTGACGGTGATCCGGCCGAGGTAGCCGTCGTCGGCGAGGTCCTCGGGGCGCGGGAAGGCCATGGCGGCGACGGCCAGGTGGGCGAGGCCGTGCAGGAAGCGGTCGGTGGACTCGGAGGCGGCGCGGCGCGAGTAGTCGCCCATCCGGACGGCGAAGAGGGAGTCCTCGGCGGCGGCGACGGCCATGCCGGCGCGCGGGGAGACCTCCAGCACGACCAGGCCCATGCCGGTGGCGACGGCGTCGGCGAGACGGGCGAAGGGCGGGTCCTCGCGGTGGCGGCGGACCAGTTCGGCGTACTCGGCGTCGCGGGCGGGGAGCAGCTTGGCCTGGAGGCCGAAGGAGACCAGGCGGGCGGCGTCGGCGACGTCGGCCGGGGTGATCGGCGCGGGGGCGGCCGGTTCGGTCTCGGGCGCCCAGGACGTGTCGTGGTGGGTCGTCACGGGCGGTGCTCCTCGGGGCGTTGCGGGGGTGCGGGTGGGTGGGTGCGGGCGGGTTGGTCGGCGTCGGCCCGGACGGGGGTCAGCCGGCGTCCTTGCGGTCGGCGGCCATCCCGACGGCGTCGAGCAGGGCGCTGCCGACGATGAGGTCGGCGCCGCCGAACTCCCGGTCGTGCAGCGGAGTGCCGTCGTCGACGGCGAAGAGCAGCCGCTCCTCGCCCTGCCGGTAGGCGGTGCCGACCGGCGGGCTGGCCGCGTGCACGGCCAGCAGGGCGACCAGGTACGGGAGCTCCGGGTCCTGCGCGCGGGCCTCGGCGAGCAGACCGGAGAGCCGGCGGGGCGCGTCGGCGGGCAGGTCCAGCAGGTCGAGGGCGGCTTCCAGCTGGGCCTCGGAGAACCGGCTGTCGTCCGGGGTGGCGACGAGGTCCGGGTCGGGCAGCTCGGCGCCGAGGTGCTCGCGCTCGACCGGCGGGGTGAGCAGCAGGTCGACCAGGTCGGCGACACGCACCGAGACGGGCGTGCGCAGGCCGGTGCCGCGGGCGAAGAACGCGCCGGTGGGGCGGACCGCCTGGGCTATCGGCAGCCGGAGCACCGGGGCGAGCAGCTGGCCGTAGAGGTCGATGCCGCTGCGGGCGCCGGGGGTGGCGAAGGCCTGCCGGTCCTGCTCGGCGCGGAACAGCGGGCCGGCCTCCAGGAGCCTGGTCTGCAGCTGGGTGTGGCGGCGGATGCAGTCCTTGACGATGTCGACCAGCTCGGCGGCCCGGCGCTTGTGCTCCGGCTCCTCGGCCTCGTCGCGGGCCTTGCGGATGTTGGTGAGGATCGCGTTCTCGTGCCGGTAGCGGTCGGCGATGTGGTCCAGCGCCTCGTCGATGAGGTCCGGGATCGCCCGCATCCAGTCGACGGCGCGGACGTTGCGCCGGGTGGCCTCCAGCGCGCGGCGCAGCGTCTCGGCGTACTGGACGGTGCGGTAGCGGGCCTGCTCGGCGGCGAGCTGGGCGTCGGCCAGGCGGCCGCGCCGGATCAGCACCTCCAGCTTGACCTCGGCGGCGATCTGGGCGGAGGTGACGTCGGTGTCCAGAGCGCCGACCAGGACGTTGACCGCCTCGTCGGTGGTGCGCAGGTAGACGCCGCCGTCGGGGCCCGGGACCTCCTCGATCAGCTTGAAGTCGTAGTCGCGGCGGACGTACTCGCCCTCGGCGCTGAAGGTGCCGTAGACGGCGCGGAAGCCGCGGTCGACGCTGCCGACGTTGATCAGCGACTCCAGCACCCAGCGGCCGACCCGCTGGTGCTCGGCGGTGGGGCGGCCGGGCGCCTGGGCGGCGACCCTGGGCAGCAGCCGGGCGAGCACCAGCTCGCGGTCGGCGCCGGTGTCGAAGTCCATGTTGAGGGTGACCAGGTCGATCGCGGCGAGCCCGACCTCGGCCATCGCGTAGCCGCCGTACTCGCCGGCCAGCATCACCTTGCGGCTGTCCAGGTCGTGCAGCGGGGCGGTGCAGGCCAGCGCCTTGAGCCGGCGGGCCAGGCCCTCGTCGGCGGCGGGGCCCTGCGCGGGCCGCGCGGCGGCGACGGCGGACCCGGCGGGCGGCCGGGGGCCGTGCTCGGTGGGCTGGTCGGCGATGACGGTCACGGGGGACAAGACTAGAGGCAGGGGCCGACATCGACCGAAACGGACCTTTCGGACAGCCACCCGGGCGGGACCGGGGGCGGGGTCGGGGCAGGACCGGGGGCGGGGCGGGCGACGAGGTGCGGCGACCCCGAAGGATGGGTTGAACGCGTTCAATCTCGCCTTCGCCCATCTGGTGATCGTGGCGGCGTTCTGGGGACCCCTCCGGGACCCGGTGCGCAACGTCTGGGTGATCCGCTGGGCGGTGCTCGCCTGCGCCGGGATCATCCCGCTGACACTGATCTGCGGACCACTGCGGGGCATTCCGCTCTACTGGCGGTTTGTCGACATGTCGTTCGGGATCGTGGGCGCCGTCCCGCTGCTCCTCGTCCTGCGCGCGCTGCGGCCGCTGGTCGAGCGGGCGGAGGCGGCCGGACACCCCCGGCCGGCCTGACCGGCCCGCCCGACCGGCCCGCGCAGCCGGGCGGAAGAGCGGCGCGCGGCGCGCCCCGGCGCAGGCCCTACCATCTGCCTCAACAGCTGCTGGAAGGCGGACGGGCGTGGCCGATGCGGTGATCGATCTCAATGCGGACCTCGGCGAGGGGTTCGGACGCTGGACGCTGACCGACGACGAGGCCCTGCTCTCCGTCGTCACCAGCGCCAACGTCGCCTGCGGCTTCCACGCCGGGGACCCCTCCACCATGCGCCGGGTCTGCGCGCTGGCCGCCGAACGCGGCGTCCGGATCGGCGCCCAGGTGTCCTACCGGGACCTCGCGGGCTTCGGCCGCCGGGCGATGGACGTGCCGCCCGACGAACTGGCCGACGAGATCGCCTACCAGATCGGCGCCCTGCAGGTCTTCGCCCGCGCCGCCGGCTCCCGGGTCTCCTACGTCAAGCCGCACGGCGCCCTCTACAACCGGGTGGTCGCCGACGCCGACCAGGCGGAGGCCGTGGTCGCCGGGATCCTGTGCTCCGGGGCGGCCGGCGACGGCCCGCTGCCGGTGCTCGGCCTGCCGGGCTCCCGGCTGCTGGCGGTCGCCGAGGGCGCCGGACTGCCGGTGGTCACCGAGGCGTTCGCCGACCGCGCCTACACCTGGGCCGGCACCCTCGTCCCGCGCCGCGAACCCGACGCCGTGATCCACGACCCCGAGAAGGTCATCACCCGCGCGGTCGGCATCGCCCGGGACGGCACCGTGGAGGCCGTCGGCGGCGAACCGATCGCGGTAGAGGCGCGCTCGCTCTGCGTTCACGGCGACACCCCCGGCGCGGCGCAGCTCGCCTGGCGCATCCGCGGCGCCCTCGCCTCGGCGGGCGTGCGGGTGGAGGCGTTCGCGTGACCGACCGCGCCGGGGAGCCCGACCCCGCCGACCCGGCCGGCCCGGAAGCGGCCGACCCGATTGCGGCCGTCGGGCCGGTCGTCCGGCCGGTGGGCGAGCACGCGCTGCTCGTGGAGCTCGCGGACGCCGCAGAGGTCACCGCCTGGTACGGCTGGCTGCGCGAGCGCCGGGCGGCCGGCGACCTGCCGCCGGTCGAGGAGATCGTGCCCGCGGCCCGGACCGTCCTGCTGGACGGCGTGGCGGACGTCGGCGCGCTGACCCGGCTGCTGCGCACGGCGCGCCCCGGCGCGGCGTCGGCGACCGCCGGGCCGCTCGTCGAGGTGCCCACCGTCTACGACGGCGCGGACCTCGACGAGGTCGCCCGCCGGTGGGGCGTCTCCCCCGAGGCGGCCGTCCGGATCCACACGGAGCCCGAGTACGTGGTGGCGTTCTGCGGATTCGCCGCCGGCTTCGGCTACCTCACCGGCCTGCCCGCGCGGTACGAGGTGCCACGCCACGCCACCCCGCGCACCAGCGTCCCGGCGGGCTCGGTCGCCCTGGCCGGCCGCTACACCGGCGTCTACCCGCACCCCTCCCCCGGCGGCTGGCAACTCCTCGGCCGCACCGCCCTCCCCCTCTGGAACGCCGCCCGTACCCCACCCGCCCTCCTCGCCCCGGGCACCCGCGTCCGCTTCACCCCGCTCCGGGGCGACACCCCATGACGGGCGAGGCCGACGGCACGCCACCGGCCGACGCATCTCCGGGAGCACAGGGCGACGGCGCCCTCGGCGAGCGGCCGGACGGCGAGACCAACGCACGAGACGGCCGCACGCCCTGCGGGGAGGCCCGGCGGCAGGGCGCGGGCAACGCGCCCCCCATCCGCCGACCCAGCCCGAGTGGCCACTCCAGCAAGTCACTCCAGCAGGACACCGCCCGCACGGAACGACGTGACCGCCTCCACCGACGCGCCACCCGGACCCCGCGCCCAGGCACCACGACGCCCGGAAGGAACAGCGTGACCGCCTCCACCAGCACTCCACCCATACCCCGCGCCCAAGCGCCGCAGCTCCCTGGAGGGTCGGCGTGACGGGTGCGATGGTGGTGGTGCGCCCGGGGCCGTTGACCACCGTGCAGGACCTGGGGCGGCGCGGGGTGGCGCATCTCGGGGTGCCGCGGGCGGGGGCGCTGGACGAGCCGGCGCTGCGGGCGGCCAACCGGCTGGTGGGCAACGCGCCCGGGGCGGCGGCCCTGGAGACCACGCTGGGCGGGATCGCGGTGCGGGCGCTGCGGCCACTGACGGTCGCGGTGACCGGCGCGCCCTCGCCGGTGCGGGTGGACGGGCGGCCCGCCGCCTGGGGCGCGCCGGTGGCGGTGCCCACCAGGGCGGTGCTGGACGTCGGTGCCGCGACCTCCGGGGTGCGCGCGTACCTGGCGGTGGCGGGCGGGGTCGCCGTCGAGCCGGTGCTCGGCAGCCGCTCGGCCGATCTGCTCTCGGGCCTCGGCCCGGCCCCACTGGCCGTCGGCGACGAGCTGCCCGTCGGCCCGCGTCCACCGTTCGGGCCGCTGCCGGAGCTGGTGCCGCTGCCCGCTCCACCGGCCTTGCTGGCGCTGCGACTTCGGCTCGGGCCGCGCGCCGACTGGTTCACCCCGGACGTCGCGGACCGGCTGTCCCGCGCGACCTTTCGGGTCGCCCCGGCGAGCAACCGGATCGCGCTGCGCACCGAGGGCCCTCCGCTGGCCCGCGCCCGGGAGGGCGAACTGCCCAGCGAGGGCATGGTGCTGGGAGCCGTTCAAGTCCCGCCGGACGGACTGCCGGTGGTCTTCCTGGCCGACCACCCGACCACCGGCGGCTACCCGGTGGTCGGTGTCGTGCCGCCCGCCGACCTCGCCGCCGCCGCGCAGGCCCGCCCGGGCACCCCGCTGCGCTTCGCCGTCCTCCCCGGACGTCCGGCTAGCGTCCCAACAGGGCCGAGGCAATGACGCGTTGACGGTCGTCGACGACCGAATCGCCGCCCTCGACGCCCCAGAGGACGTTCTGCAGGACGCGGGCGAGGGTCCAGCGGACGGCCCGGTCGCGGTCCAGGGCGAGGCGATCGGTCATCAGGTCGAAGCGGCGGCGCAGGGCGCGCGGCAGGTCGCCGGTGGCGGTGAGGTCGGACCAGCGGTTGCCCAGCGCGGGGAGGAGTTCGAACCCCGGATCACCGGCCAGGGGCTTGGGGTCGATGGCGAGCCAGCCGGCGCGGACACCGGGAGCGAGCGGGGCGAGCACGTTGCCGTAGTGCAGGTCCCAGTGCAGCAGCCGGTCGCCCGGCTCGGGCCGGACCTCGTGCAGGGCGGCCGCGAGGTCGGCGAGCAGTCGGCGGTCGGCCTCCTCGGCCAGCCTGCCGCGCGCCTCCGGGACACCGGCCAGCATGGCGTCCGCGACATCCGACAACTTCCGCACCCCTGACGGAGCTTGATACCCGGTCAGTTGCGCCAGCAGCTCGGCGATGACGGCGGTGGCGGCCAGGTCGTCGGGGACGTCGAGCAGGGAGCGCCCGGGGTCGAGGCGCTCCAGCAGCATCGAGCCGGTGGCCGGGTCGTGGTCGAGCAGCCGGACGGCGCCCCGGCCGCCCCAGGCGCGCAGGGCGAGCGGTTCGCCGGCCGTCTCCTCGTCCACGGGCTGGAGCTTGAGCACGGCGCCGGTGCCGTCGGCCCGTCGGACGGGCAGGACGAGACCGACCACGCCGTGCGCGGGCGCACCGTCGGGCCGCAGCTCCCAGCGGTCCGCCAACTCCCGGGCGAGCGCGGGCAGTCGGTCGACCCAGGCGCGCCCCTCCGCCCCGAGGAACCGGACGAGGGAGGCCGCCAATGCCTCGGGCACCTGGATCGGCACGCACACTCCTCACAGCGGATCAAGCACAACGACAGGACGGCACCGACGCTACGCCACCGCGGCGGCGACGGCCCTGGCGAAGCCCTCCGGATTGTCGATCATGATGTTGTGCCCGCAGTCCGGCACCGCGTCGAGCACCACGCCCGCCGCCCGGAGCCCCTCCGCGCCGGCCGGCTCGCCGTCGGCCGCGGGGTGCAGGAAGGTGCGCGGCAGATCCAGGCCGTACAGCTGCTCACGCAGGGACGGCACGGTCGCCCGGCAGCGGTGGACGGCGCTGCGGTGGAGCGCCTCGGCGCCCGCGAGCCGCATGGTCGCCCACCAGAACGGGCCCGCCCACTGCTCGACCTCCTCCCGGCCGCCGGCCAGGAACTCCTCCTCGGTGAACGCGGCGATGCCACTGCTGCCCGGGCCTCGGGCGGGGGCGACCGGGTCGATGACGGAGTCGACCAGCACCAGCCCGGCGACCAGCCCGGGGTGCCGGTGGGCCAGCGCGATCGCGACCGCGCCACCCAGGCTGTGGCCGATCACCTCGACGCGCTCCGCCCCCGCCGCGCGGACGGCCGCGGCGACGGCGTCGGCGTGCGCCTCCAGTGTGTAGGGGAAGTCGGCGGGCCGGTCGCTGATGCCGAAGCCGAGCAGGTCGAGCAGCAGCGAGCGGTGACCGGCGAGCAGCGGGTGGGCGGCGGCCGCGGCGTAGTAGACGGGCGAGCTGGCGCCGAGGCCGTGCAGATAGAGGCGGACGGGCTCCCGGCCGGGGATCTCCACCCAGCGGATCCGGTCGCCGTTCGGGGTGACGGTGGCGTCGCGCACGGTCGTACTCCTCCTGCGGTTCGTCGGGGCGGCGCCGCGGGTCCTCCGGGGCGCCGGAGAGACCATACCTCGAATCCGAGGTATATCAACACCGATATATCGGCGGTCGGATCTGAGAGAGTGGGCCCATGCTGAAGCTCGCGATCCTCGGGTTCCTCCACGACCGACCCCTGCACGGCTACGAACTGCGGCGCCACCTCGCCGCGCTCACCGGGCACGTGCGGCCGATCAGCGACGGCACGCTCTACCCGGCGATCAAGCGGCTGGAGGCGGACGGCCTGCTGGTGCGCGCCACCGAACCCGGCGCGGCGGCGGCTCCCCGGCACACCCTGCGGCTCACCGACGCCGGCCGGGCCGCCCTGCTGGAGCGGCTGCGCGCCCCGGAGGAGCTGGACGTCAGCGACGAGAACCGCTGGTTCACCGTGCTCGCCTTCCTGCGCCACCTCGACGGCGAACCGGCCGCGCAGGCCGCCGTGCTCCGGCGCCGCCTCGCCTTCCTCAGCGAGCCGGCCAGTTTCTTCTACGACGGCAGCCGGCCGATGGGCGCCGAGGAGGTGGCCGATCCGTTCCGCCGCGGGATGCTGCTGATCGCCCGCGCGACCACCACCGCGGAACTGGACTGGCTGCGCGCCACCCTCGCGGATCTCGACCGGGCGGCCTGAGCGCACCCGCACAACGCCGCGGCCCGCGCCTGCCCCTGCGGAGGGGCGGGCGCGGGCCGCGGCGTTCGGTCCGGGCAGCGCGGGTGAGCGGTCAGTGCCGGTGGTAGGCGTGCACCACGGCGTGGCCGCGGCCCTTGCCGATCATCCACTTGTTGACCGGGACGGTCAGGACGAAGGCCAGGAGCAGCGAGCCGGCCAGCGCCAGCCAGAACAGCAGATCGCCGAGGCCGGCGTCCATGGCGCCGGGGACGGTCATCATCACGGTGTTGTCGATGATCTCCATGACGATGATCGAGACGGTGTCGGCGGCCAGCGCGACCTTGGCGGCGGTGCGGACGTCCAGGCCGGCCTTGAGCACGCCGCGCATGGTCAGCGCGTAGCCGAAGACGAAGGCCAGCAGGATCGAGAGCACCACGGTGGCGCCGTTGTGCAGCCCGAAGGCGGTGCCGAGCACCATGCCGAGGATCTCGCCGATGGCGCAGCCGGTGAGGCAGTGCAGGGTCGCCTGCGCCGCGGCCGCCCAGGTGGTGGCCCCGCCACCGTGCCCGTGGCCCTCGTGGTGTGCGTGCCCGTGGTGGCCCTCATGACCCTCGTGGCCGCGGTGTTCGTGGTGCTCGTGCTCGTGGCCGGCGTGCTGCCGGTGGTCGTGCTGGGCGGGGTGCGCCATGTCGTCCTCCGCGTGCTCGTTCCCTGTGGCCGTGCTGCCCGGCTCGTCGATGACTCTATACCCCCCTGGGGTATATGCCAAGCATTGATCAGCACGCCCTCTTCCCACCCGGCGCCCACCGTGCTCGGATGGTTCGCATGGCTGACGAACGACACCCCCAGCACCGCGAGGGCTACCGCGGCACCGGCCCGGGCGCGATCACCCCGGACGGCTGCGCGGTCGACATGTACGCACGGCTGCCCGTCAACGACGAGCCCGACCTGATCGCGGGCGCCGTCCCGCCCGGCGCGAGCCTGCTCGAACTCGGCTGCGGCGTGGGCCGGATGACCCATCCGCTGCTGGAGCGGGGCTTCCGGGTGACGGCGGTGGACGAGTCCGCCGAGATGCTGGCGCGGGTCCGCGGGGCGCGCACCGTGCGCAGCCCGATCGAGCGCCTCGACCTCGGCGAGCGCTTCGACGTCGTGCTGCTCGCCTCCTTCCTGATCCACGCCGGCAGCCTGGACGTCCGCCGGGGCCTGCTGGACGCCTGCCGCCGGCACGTCGCCGCAGACGGCTGCGTGCTGATCCAGCGCGAGGGCGAGGACTGGCAGACGCGGGCGAAGGTGCCGCGCGAGCGTCCGCTCGGGACGGACGGGCTGGTCCGGGTGGCCTCGGCCACGCCGGTGGCCGAGGGCGTGAACCAGGTGCACGTGGAGTACGAGTTCCCGGACGCCACGTGGACCCAGACCTTCCTGTCGCGCCCGATGGACCGGGCGGAGTTCGAACAGGCGCTCGCCGAGGCCGGGCTGGCCGTCGACTCCTACCTGACCGAGGACCGGATCTGGGTGCGGGCCCGGCCGGTGGCCGGCTGACCGGTCCGGGGGCACCGGTCGCGGGAACGGCCCCGAAAGTGGGGGCGGGCGACAGGCCGTCACCTGAACGGCGTAGCATCAGGCGGACGCCGGGCCCGCGCGCGGCCCGTAGCGCCGGGCGGGACCGGTGGTTCGCCTGCCATCGAGCCGCGCCGCTGGACCGCGCCGGCCGGTTCGCAGGGCCGTTCCCGCACCGACCAACAAGGAACGCTTCATGCGCATCGAGCGACGGATACCCCGGGCGGGTGTCCGGTGATCGAGTGGTTCCACGGGGCCGTCCTCGGCCTGATCCAGGGGCTCACCGAGTTCCTGCCGATCTCCTCCAGCGCCCACCTCCGGGTCTTCCCCGCCCTGCTGGGCTGGAAGGATCCGGGAGCGGCCTTCACCGCCGTGACGCAGCTCGGTACCGAGACCGCGGTGCTGATCTACTTCCGCCGCGACATCGCGTCGATCGTGAAGACCTGGACGCTCTCGCTGTTCAAGCCCGCGCTGCGCTCGCACCAGGACGCGCGGATGGGCTGGTTCGTGATCATGGGCACCCTGCCGATCGGCATCCTGGGCAAGCTGTTCCAGGACACCATCGAGCAGGACCTCCGCGACCTGCGGATCATCGGCAGCACGCTGATCCTGTTCGGCGTGATCCTGGCGGTCGCCGACCGCACCCGGGCGATCCGGCACGCCAAGCCGATCACCGACCTGACCCTGCCGCACGCGGCCGGCTACGGCATGGCCCAGGCGCTCGCGCTCATCCCGGGCGTCTCGCGCTCCGGCGGCACCATCAGCGCGGGCCTGCTGCTCGGCTACAGCCGCGAGGCGGCGGCCCGGTACTCGTTCCTGCTGGCGATCCCGGCGGTGCTGGCCTCCGGCGTCCTGGAGCTGTTCAAGATCGGCGAGGGGCCGGCTCCGGCCTGGGGCCCGACCATCCTGGCCACCCTGATCGCCTTCGTGGTCGGCTACGCGGCGATCTCCTGGTTCCTGAAGTACATCTCGAACAACAGCTTCATGCCGTTCGTGATCTACCGCATCGCGCTCGGCGTCCTGATCATCGTCCTGGTCTCCGTGGGCACGCTGGCCCCGGACGCCGGCGTGGTCGCCAAGTAGCGGCGAACGAGAACCGCGTTCCATTCGGGAGCAGCAGAGCGGGCCGGCCCACCGTCGAGGTGGACCGGCCCGTTTCGTCGTCCCAACGCAGGCGGCGCGCTAGCGGCGGCGTTCCCGGGCGGCCGTCAGCCGGCCCCGGACGGCGGCGTGGACCTCGGCCTCCTCGGCCGGGTCGGCGGCGAGGCGGCGCAGGCGCTCCAGCACACGGGCGTCGCCGGTGGTGGCGACGTGTCTCGCGGCGAGCTCCCGGGTGGACTCCTCGCAGTCCCAGAGGCACTCGACGGCCGGCCCCTCGGGGAAGTGCACGTCGGTCGCGGCGAGCGCCCGGGCGGCGCGACCGCGCAGTTCCGAGGAGACGGCCTCCCCGTAGATGTGGCGCAGGACCGGGACGGCTCCGGCGGCGGCCAGCCGCCCCGCGCCGTCGACCAGCGTCCCGAGCCCGGCGTCGGCCCCGGACACCCCGTGGACCGAGACCCAGCGGCGCAGCCCGCCCACCACCAGGGGCCCGTCCACGGGCTCCCCCGCGTCGGCCAGCAGCCGCACGGCGGCCTCGCCGAGGGCGCTGTCGGCGCCGCCGGTGGCCGGGTCGGCCCAGCGGCGGGCCTGGGCCAGCGCCTCCGGGCCGCGCATCCGGCCGAGCAGTTCCAGGGCGAACCGGACCATCCGGTCGTCCACGTCGGCGGCGGCCGCCTCGATCAGGCCGGCCGCGGCCGGGTCGCACTGGTCGACGAGGTAGCGCAGGGCCGCCCGGCGGGCGCCGGGCAGACCGCTGCGGGCCGCCTCCAGGACGGCGCCGAGGTCCTCGGGCCGCACCACGGCGGCCAGGCACCGGGCGGCCGCGGCGGCGCGGCGGTCCACCGCGTCGGGGCGGGCCGGGGAGCCGGCGTCACGGGGCGCCTCGGGGCGGACCGGGCCGCCCGCGAAGGCGGCGGCGCCGAGGCCGCCGAGCTCGCCCTGGTCGGCCCAGGCCAGCACGTCGGAGGTGGACCAGCCGGGGGTGACGCCGCTGCGGTTCAGCTGGCGCTGCCACAGGTCGAAGGGTGACTGCTCACTGGCCGCGGCCACTCTGGGGTGGTAGGCGGCCCAGAGCCGCCAGGGCCTGGGCTCGTAGGCGCCCCGGATGGTCTCGCGCAGCTCGGCGTCCCCCTCGGGGCCCGGCGCGAAGCGGTCCAGCACGGCGGTCCCGAGCAGCAGCAGGCCGCGGTCGTCGTCGCGCAGCGCCAGCTCGTCCAGGGCCCAGGCCCAGTTGGTGCCGGTGGCGGCGTACTCGCGGAGCATGAGGAGGGCGTCCCGGCGGCCGTACGCGGCGAGGTGGCCCAGGACGGACAGCGCGAGGCCGGTGCGGGCCTCGTCCTCGTCGAGGAGGTCCTCCGGGGAGTGGAGGTGGTCCTCGATGCCGTCGAGCGACGCCTCCAGCTCCATGTAGAGGCGGGCGTAGTAGAGGGAGCGGTTCTCGACCTGCCAGTCGGCTCGCGGGTCCCTGGTGACGCACTCCTCCAACGCGGTGATGGCCTCGGTGCGGTCGGCGGCCAGCGCATGGAGCTGCCCGTCACCGCGACCTCGCTGCAGGAGGCCGAGGAGGCTGGCACTGGGTGCTATCACTGGCTCGAACATGAGGTCAGCATCCGTTGCGGCGGTCGTAGTGGCAACGGGATTTCCGTCGCCGGGGTCTCTGGTCGGTACTGCGGTGGGCGCCCGGGCGCCGGAATCACCGAAGGTTACCGCTTCGGACAGCCCGTCGCACACAGGGCGACCGGGCCATTGTGCGCACTGGCATATGCCGGGGGAACTTTGGCGGCGTTCTGTCCAAATCGCCCACGGACGTCGGACCGCTGTGCGACAGTCGTTCCCACCATCGCCGGCCGACCGCCGCGCACGGATGACTGGACACACCATGCCCATGACACCGACGCCCGGCCGCGACACGGTCGCCGCCGCCGAATGGGACCTGCGCACCGACGACGTGCGCTGGTCCGCCGAGGCCTACCGACTGCTCGGCTGCGACCCCGGCCACGGCCCGCTCAGCCTCGACCGGCTGCCCGACCGGCTGAGCGAGGCGGACCGGCCGCAGCTGCGCCGGATGATGACCGACGCGCTGGTGCACGGCCGGTCCGCCGTCGGCACCCTCCAGGTCCGCCACCCCGGTGGCGGACACGGCATGGTCGAGTGCGCCGGCGAGCCCGTGCTCGGCAGCGACGGCACGGTCACCGCCCTGCGCATGCTGCTGCGCCCGGCCCGCGCCTGCTGACCGCCCCGGCCCCCGAACACCCCGAGGCCCCGGCCCCGCCGCCGGGCCCGGCCGGGATCAGGCGAACCGGGACCGGTTCTTCGCCGCCGCCACCCGCAGCTCCTGCCCCAGCTCGCCCCGCAGCTCGTCCACCGCCGGCACGCCCCGGTAGTGCGCGGTCAGCCGGTACATCTCGCGCAGCCGGTCCCACGTCCGGTGCGAGGAGTTCTGGCCGATCAGCCGCAGCGCCTCCCTGACCTGCGCGTCCGCCGCCTCCGGCTCCCCGGTGAGCCAGTGCACCGAGGCCAGCGTGATCCGGTCGAACAGCGCCGAGCGCAGCTGACCGGTCCCCTCCCGCAGCCGGATCACCCGCTCCGCGTGCCGGCGCGCCTCACCGGCGGCCGAGACGTCGTGCTCGGCGAGCGTGCGCAGCACCAGCGCCTGCATCCCGCGCAGCTCCGCCTCGTCGAAGACCTGCATCCAGGACGGCGGCGGACCGTCCGGGTCCTCCGCGAAGAGGTCCTCCGCCTCCCCCAGCAGCCGCCAGGTCGCCTGCGACTGCCCGATCGACGCGTGCGCCCACGCCTCCACGGTGTTCAGCATCGCCCGGGTGCTCGGCAGCATCCGGCCGCCGCTCGCCCGCGCCGCGGCCATCAGGTCGATCGCGTCGTCGGCCCGCCCGAGGTGCACCATCTGGCGCGCCGCCCGGGAGAGCGCCTCCCCCGCCCGCGGCCGGTCGTCGGCCTCCTTCGCCGACTCGGCGGCCAGCGTGAAGTACTTCTGCGCGGTCGGCTCCAGCCCCACGTCGTGCGACATCCAGCCCGCCAGCACCGCGAGGTTGGCCGCGACCAGCCACAACCGCCGCTCCACGGCGGCGCTGTGGCGGTGCGTCAGCAGCCCGCCCACCTCGTTGAGTTGACCGACCACCGCCTTGCGCTGCAGGCCGCCGCCGCGGGCCGCGTCCCAGGCCCGGAACACCTGCACCGAGCGCTCCAGCGCCTGCACCTCCTCGGACCCCACCGGGCCCGCGTCGTACAGGTCCACCACCGGCCGGACACCGCCCTGGGTGACCACCTGGCGCGGACCGGGCGCCGAGGCCGCGTACGCGACCGCGTCCCCGCCCAGCCAGCCCTTCAGCGAGTCGGCGATGACCACCCCGGCCGTGAGCGCGGCGCCCGCACCCACCAATCCACGTCGGTTCAGCATGAGGTCCATTCCCGTGAACTCGGTGAGGACCGCGGCCGTCCGATCCGGCTCCCATGTCGACGTGGTGGCGGACTGCCCCGCTCCGGTCCTGGTGGGCCGGTGTCGCTCCAGACCGAGGTCCTCAGTGGTGACGACACGGCCGAGCCGCTCCGTGAACACGGCTGCCAGTACCCTCGGCACCGGATCGCGCGGGATCTCCCCCTGCTCGATCCACCGCCGCACCCGCGAGGTGTCGGTGGACAGCTGCTGCTGTCCCATCGCGGCACCCCGCCTGTTGACCAGCCGGGCCAGCTCGCCCTTCGACCATCCGGTCAGGACGAACAGATCGGCGAGTCGGGTGTTGGGTCCCCTGCTCAAGTGAAGCCCCCAGGATTCCTCGGCTGGTCCGAGGCTAGAGGCTCCGTCAGGTACCCGGCGAGCATTCGCCAGGCTTCGCCAGGGTCCGCCACATTACCAACCACCGTCGCCCGGGTGTGATGTAGAGGTGCGTCACCTCGCCTCCGGGTCGGGCGGCGTCCCAGACCGGTCCGGGGGGTTCCCCCGTGCGGGTTCCGGGGCGCTCCCGGTCCTCACCCGAGGGGGTGGCGCGGCCGGGTGGCGCGGGGGCGCCGGGCACGGCCGCGGCAGAACCGGCCGACCGCATTCCCCAGGGTGCGGACGGCCGGTCCACCGCCGCAGCACGGGGTTCCGGCCCCGGCGTCCGTGCCCGGCGCCCGCGCACCACCCACCGGACCGCACAGGGGCCCGCCGCCGGACCAGGAACCCGGCGGCACGGCCCTCCCCGCCCCCGCGGGCTCATCCGAGACGGACCAGGAAGGGATCTCCCTCACCCCATGTACTCCTCAGCGACCTCCCCGACGCCGACCGCGCCCCGGACCGCGCTGCGCCCCCCCACCGCAGCCGCCGGCCGTCCCGGCCCGAAGCAGGTCCCGCCGCCGTCCCGGCCGGCCGCCCCGCGCGGCGCCGTCGACGGCCGGCCCGCGGACCCCCGGGTCCAGGCCGCCCGGGCCGCGCTGGGGCTCCGCTCGCCCGAGACCGCCGCCCCGGCCGGGCCCCGCGTCCCCGGGGCCCGGATCCCCGCCGCCCGACCCGGCGACGGCCGGCCGGGGCTGCTGCGCCCGCCGGTCCGGCCGGGCCAGCCCGCGGCACAGGAGCGGATCGACCCCTCGGCGCTGCAGACGCCGTCCGTCCGGGCCGCGCTCGCCGGCGTCTCGCGGATATGTCCCGCGTTCACCCCGCGCCAGGTGCTGCGCGAGGGAAGCCGCCACATCCTGGTGGCGGGCACCATCGGCCGGGCTCCGGTGGTGGCCAAGTGCCTCTCCCCGCAAGCCGTGCGGAGTGCGTACTTCGAGCAGCTGGTGGCCGACTTCCACCACGAGGTGGCGGTCTACCGGGCCTTCGTCCGGCACCGCCCGCCGGTGCGGCTGCCCCGGCTGGTGGCGGCCGACCACGACCGCTGCGTGCTCGTCATGGAGCGCGTGCCCGGCCGCCCGGCCGCCCGGGAGCGCCACCCGGCCAACGCGCCCACGCCGGGCGAGGTGCGGGCGCTGCTCACCGCCGTGCGCACGCTCAACCTGTGGCGGCCGCCGACCGACGTGTTCCAGCCCCGGCTGGACTACCAGTTGGAGATCGCCCGCTACCACTCGGTGGGCCAGCTCACCGACCGGGACGCCGGGGACCTGCGCGGCCTGCTGCACGGCCTCGGGCACGCCCCGCTCCAGCTCTGCCACGGTGACGCGCTGCTCAGCAACATGCTGCTGGCGCCGTCCGGTCCGGTGCTGGTCGACTGGGAGCAGGCCGGCTGGTACCTGCCCGGCTACGACCTGGCGGTGCTCTGGAGCGTGCTGTCCGGGGACACCGCGGCACGCCGGCAGATCAGCCAACTCGCCCAGAGCGGCGGCACGCTGGCCCGGGACGCGTTCCTGGTGAACCTGGTGCTGGTGCTGATGCGCGAGATCCGGCTGTACGACGTGCCGGGCGCCGGCGAGGAGCAGCGGATCATGATCCGCCGGCTGTACGACGACGCCGCGCTGGCCCGCCGCGCGGTCCGGGCCGCCGTCGGGACGAGGTGACGCCGGCCGGCCGCCGGCGTCCGGTCAGGGCCGGGCGCCGCGTTCCAGGGCGGCCCGGCCCGCGGCCTCCAGGACGGCCTCGTCGGGGGCCAGGTGGACCCGGCTGCTGAGCGCGTCCCGCAGGTAGCGCTCCAGCGGGTGACGGCGGCTCAGGCCCGGGTTGCCGGTGAGCGAGACGGCCTGCTGGACAGCGGATATCGCGGCCCGGGTGGCCAGCAGGTGGGCCGGGCCGGTCCGGGCGACGGCCTCCGGCTCGGCCCGGTCCACCCGGGTGGCCAGCCCGTGGACCAGTTCCTCGGCGCCGATCAGCTGGGCCTCGATCTCGCCCAGCGCGCTGCGGTAGCGGGGCAGGCTGCCGAGCGGTTCGGTGAGATTGGCCGGAGTTCGCTGGTGCAGGAAGCGGACCAGCCAGTCCTGGGCCGAGCGGGCCACCCCGACGGCCACCGCGGAGAGCGCCAGATCGTGCCAGGCGCGGGCGAGTTCGGCCGCCGGGACGGCCCGGGGCGCGTCCCCGGTGGCGGTCGAGGCAGAAGCGGGGCGCGCGGCAGAACCGGTCACGCCCCTTCCGGCGGCGCCCTTCGGCGGGTTCAGGCCGAGCGCGAGCTCGGCGGGCACCCGCACCTCGTCCAGCACCACGTCATGGCTGGCACTGGCCCGCAGGCCCAGCTGGTCCCAGGTCGGATCGACCTCCAGCCCCTCGCTCTCGCCGCGCACCAGGAAGGTGCCGGTCCTGGGCTCCGGTTCGTCGGTCCGGGCGGTCACCGCCATCCAGGCGAGCGCCTCGGCACCGGCGCAGTACGTCTTGCGGCCGGTGAGCAGCCAGCCCGTGCCGTCCCAGCGGGCCACCGTGGCCGGCGGCTCGCCGGCGCGGGCGCCGGGCTCCGCGTGCAGGGTGTTGACCAGGGCCGGTCCGCGCCGGGACTCGGTGAGCAGCCGCCGGTAGCCGGCCACCGGCCAGCCGGCGGTCCGCGCCTGTTCGGCGTGCTGGAGCAGGGTGAAGGCGGTGACCACGGCCACCGAGGCGTCCCCGCGCCCGAGTTGGGACAGCACCTGGACGGTGTCGGCGAGCGTGCCGCCGGGTCCGCCGTACCGCCGGTCGACGGTCAGGGTGAGCAGTCCGGCCTCGTGCACGGCCTCGATGCCCTGGTAGGGGAAGGTCGCGTCGCGGTCGTGCTCCTCGGCCCGGGCGGCCAGCAGGTCGACGACCCGGGGCAGCCCCGCGAGGGCGGAGGCGACGGGCGACGGAACGGCGGGCGACTGATCGGCAGCGATGGTGCTCATGGGGCTGGTGCCTCCGGGCGGCAGCGTGGGCTCTGACTCCTCGACACACCCGCATCGGGCGCGCGGTACCGGTAGGCGACCCCGGAGGTCGGCGGAACTCCCGCCCCCGGAACCCGGGCTCGGCGGAACACCCGCCCCCGGACCGGCGCCGGCCGTTCGGCCGGCCGCCCGCCGCCTCGGGGACGAATCCCCCTCAGTGGCCCGGACACGCCGCGCTGGCGGTGCGCCGCAGGTCGAGGTAGCTGCGACGGGTCAGCAGCAGGGGACGGCACGACATGTCCGCGACTTTACGAAGCCGTGATCGAGGCCGTCAAGCAGCGCCCGAGGCCCGGAACGAGCGGGGTGACGGGAGTGCGACGAGTGCCGGACCGGGCGCCGGAACCCTGCCCTCCGGGGCACGGTTCCGGTACCCCGTCAGCCCTGCTGGAACATGTCCGCGGGCAGCGGCTTGAGCAACTGGTAGAGGTCGTCCGAAATCGGTCGGTCCCAGGAGGCGATGGTGACCTGCACGCCGTCACTCCGGCCGAACTGGGCACAGAAGACCCGGCCCTCGCTGACCTTGACCTTCTTCACGATCAGCAGGTCGTCCCCGAGCATGACCGGGAAGTCCTCCGCCGAGACGAAGTCGACCGGTTCCTCGTCACCGAGGGCGGCGAGCAGCTGGCGCACCTCGAAGGGCACGCTGTCGCCGGTGTCCCGGGCCGGCGAACCCTCGGGGAGGTTGCCGATGAACATCGCCGGGCCTCTGCCGCCGAACAGGTCGTAGCGCAGGAAAATCCCCTGGCAGGAGCCGTCCGGGCCGGTCATCATGGCCGCACCGAAGTCGCCGGGCCAGTCGCCCGGGTCCATGGCGAGCACGTCGAAGTCCGGGCCGGTGGGCTGACCGGAGCGACGGCGGAGAAAAGACATGGGAACATCGTACGTGCCCGGCACACCACGCTCGCGGGGTGGGTGGGACGCTGGACGGAGATCCACGCTCAGAGACCAATGTTGACTCTGAGCAACCGTCCGGGCTACGTTCGGTTCAGCACGACAGCCGTTCTGGGTTTCACCCTTCGGGGGGACGGCCTGTCGCAACGCGGCCCTACCCGCGTTTCCCTCACTGTGCACACCGTCGTGTCGATCCGCCGAGCACCCAGCTTCGAGGTGGCACACAGCACAGCACACAAGCCAACAGTTCCATGCACCACAAGCAAGGTCCGCGGGGCCCCGGCCCGTCGCTCCCGCGGATCTGCTCGGGACGCCGCCGCGTGGGGGCGTGCGGGTCCCGGGCACCGGCACCGGCCTCCGAGTCGCTCTCGGATCCGGCGCCATCCTCCCGGCGACTGCCGGCCCCTCGTGGGCCGGGAACGGCCGACGCACCCCGGTGCGCAGGGGATGACTGGGAGGAAACCCGGCAGCGCTGTCGGGTTGCACAGCAGGCGCCGTGTCTGGCCGCGTGGGGGCGGTGGGCACGGCGTCTGCCTGTGCTCATACTCTGAGCTGCGTTTGTCCAGCAGTCAACAGAAATTATGACGGGGCACGCTCAAATGTGATCGGAACGATGAGCCCCGGAGACCTTCGGGGCGATCTTCGGCACCGAGACCTTCGACACACCGCGTCCGGCCCGGCCGGACGCGCCCGCGGGGGCGTCCGGCCGGATCCGGTCAGGTGAGGTCGAACTCGCCGTCCCGCGCGCCGAGCACGAAGGCCCGCCACTCCCCGGGCGTGAACACCAGGACCGGACCGTCCTCCTGACGGCCGTCCCGCATGCCGATGTAGCCGTCCACGAAGGCGATCTGGACGTCGCCCACGCCCTGGCTGCTGCACAGCCAGGTCGCCCCGGTGAAGTCCACCTTCGGCTTCCCGTTCGCGCCGAGCTCCGCCGCTCCGGCCGACTCCGTTCCGACCCCGGCCGACTCCACCCCGGTCCCGCTGTTGGCTGCCACTGCTGGTCTCTCCTCCCGACGGCCTGAACGGCCCCAGCCTAGTCATCCGCGCGGCCCCCGGTCAGCGGGATCGGCAGGACTCCCCCGGCCGGGGCCGACGGACCGTCAGCGGGCCCTGCCCGCCGCCGGAGGCGTGTCCCGCGCGGGCGGGCGGCGGGCGAACTGCCAGAGTGTGGGGAGCCCCCACCGAGCCCCACCGCCCGAGCGCCCCGCCCGGGCACCCCACCGCCCAGCCCCCACCCAGCCCCCACCGAGCGCCCGAGGAGCAGCCGATGAGCCGCCGGGACGGCACCCGCGCCGATGTCATCCCCATCTCCGACGCCCCCTCGGCCCACCCTCCGGCGCCCCGCACCCCGCCCGCCCCGGCCCCGCAGCCCCGGCCGGCCCCGGGTCGGCCCCCCACGCACGGCCGGGTCGGCGTCGTCCTCGTCTCGCACAGCCAGGAACTCGCCGACGCCGTGCGCACCCTCGCCCTCGCCCTGACCGACGACGGCTCCCCCGCCCCGGTGGCCGCGAGCGGCGGGGACCTGGTGGCCGGCCCCGGCATCAGCGCCGTCCTGGTCGCCGCCGCCACCCGCCGGGTCGACCAGGGCCACGGCGTGGTCGTGCTGGCCGATCTCGGCGGCGCGGTGACCACCGTCCGCAGGCTGCTCGCCGACGCCGACGAGCACGGCCTGCCGTTCCCGGTCCGGTTCGCCAACGCCCCGTTCGTCGAGGGCGCGGTGGCCGCGGTGGCCACCGCCACGGCCGGCGGCGACCTCGCGGCGGTGCTGGACGCCGCCGAGGAGGCCTACCGCCAGCCCAAGGGCTGAAACCCCCCGCCCCGCCGCGCCCCGGGCCCGCCGTGTCCGCTTCCGGCCGTTCTCCGGGATCCGGCCCACGGCGGGTGACCGCGCGGCTACCATCGGCGCAGGACCGGCCGCGGGGCCGGCCGGTCGTGAGGGGGGAACCTCAGCCATGCGCGTGGTCGTCACCGGCGGAGCCGGATTCATCGGGGCCAACCTGGTCCGGGCGCTGCTGGCCCGGCCCGAGGTGGACCAGGTCCGCGTCGTGGACGACCTCTCCACCGGGCACAAGACCAACCTGGACGGCACCGGCGCCGTGCTCCACGAGGGCTCCGTCCTCGACCCGGCGCTGCTGGACGAGGCCTTCGCCGGCGCCGACGCCGTCGTCCACCTCGCCGCGCTGCCGTCCGTGCCCCGCTCGGTGGCCGACCCGCTGGCCAGCCACCACGCCAACGCCACCGGCACCCTGGAGGTGCTGGAGGCGGCCCGCCGCGCCGGGGGCCTCTACGTGGCCGCCGCGTCCTCCTCCTCCGTCTACGGCGCCAACCGCGAGCTGCCCAAGCGGGAGACCATGCGCACCGCGCCGATGAGCCCGTACGCGGTCAGCAAGCTCGCGACCGAGTCCTACCTGGCGGCCTACCACCACTGCTACGGGCTCGGGGTGCTCCCGCTGCGGTTCTTCAACGTCTTCGGCCCGCTGCAGCCCGCCGGGCACGCCTACGCCGCCGTCGTCCCGGCCTTCCTGGACGCCGCGCTGGCCGGGCGGCCGCTGACCGTGCACGGGGACGGCGGGCAGAGCCGGGACTTCACCTTCGTCGGCACCGTCACCCAGGTGATCACCGAGGCGGTGCTGCGCCGGGTGGTGCACGCCGACCCGGTCAACCTGGCCTTCGGCACCCGCACCTCGCTGCTGGAGCTGATCGGCGAGCTGGAGTCGGTGCTCGGCCACCCCGTCGAGGTGGCGCACGTCGACCCGCGGCCCGGCGACGTCCGGGACTCGCAGGCCGACAACGCGCGGCTGCGCGAGCTGTTCCCGGACGTCCGGCCGGTGCCGCTGCGCGAGGGGCTGGAGCGGACGGCGGACTGGTTCCGCGGGCTGTAGGGCGTGTCCGGGCCGCGAGCCTCCGGTCAGGGGCGCGGCAGGCCGTTCCACTCGAAGCCCGCCTCGGCGTGGCCGGCCACCGCCCGGTGGATCCAGGCGAGTTCCTTCTCGCCCATCGGCGGCAGCGCGTCCAGGGCGTACCAGCCGACCGCCAGGGTCTCGTCCTCGTCCAGCCGGACCTCGCCGCCCGTCGGGCGGCAGTGGAAGACGAGCTCCAGGTACCGCGTCATGTCACCGTTGGGATAGGTGATCTCCGGCGAGACGGTGACCGCCACCAGCCGCTCCGGAGCGGCGATCACCCCGCTCTCCTCCAGGCACTCGCGGACCGCGCCGTCGGCGGGCTGCTCGCCCGGGTCGAGGATGCCGCCGGGCGGCGTCCAGCTGCCGTCGTCGGCGCGCTGGACGAGCAGCACCCGGCCGTCGTCGTCCAGGACGACCGCGACGACGGCGCTGAGCCAGAGCATGCGGGGGCCGACCACGGCGCGGAGGTCGGCGAGGAACTCGGGAATGGCCATGGTCCGCACCCTATCCGGGCGCCGCCGGGTCAGTCCCGGCGCAACGGGCGGGCCGGGGAGCCCACCACCACCTCACCGGGCGGCACGTCCCTGGTGACCACGGCCGCCGCGCCCACGAAGGCGTCCTCGCCGACCTTGCGGCCCTGCAGGACCACGGCGTTGGAGCCGACGGTGGCGCCGTCCGCCAGCAGCACGGCGCCCGAGACGTTCCCCCCCGGGTAGACCGTCACCCGCTCGCCGAGCACGGCGTCGTGCCCGACCGTCGCGTTGTAGTGGACCTGGCTGTGCGCACCGAGCCGCACGCTGCTGGACACGTACGCGCCGCCCATCACCAGGCAGCCCGGGCCGAGCACGGTGTCCGGGGCGATCAGCGCCCGGGGGTGGACCAGGGTGACCGGTGCGGCGCCGAGGCCGTCCAGCAGGGCGGTGAGTCGCCGCCGGACGGCCGGGTCGGCGATCCCGACCAGGTAGCGGTCGCCGGGTGCGAGTTCGGCGGGCCTGCGGACCGGCAGGCCGCGGACGGTGGCGCCGTGCCGGTGGTCGTCGAGGAAGCCCGCGACCGGGACGCCGGCCGCGAGCGCGGTGTCCAGCGCCTCGCGGCCGACGCCCCCGGCGCCGGCGATCCAGAGCCCGTCGGGGGCGGTTTCGGGGAGCACGGGGGCCATCCTGCCCGTTCCGGTGGTCAGGACGCCTCCTCGACGGCCGCGTGCAGGGGCGACGGCCGGGACGGGACCGTGCGCGCCGGCGCGACCGGCCGGGGCGCCGTGCTCTGCCGGGGCAGGCCGATCACGGCGGGAGCGCGTTCGACGGCGGCGGCACGTTCGAAGGCGGGTGCCCGTTCGAGGGCGGGCGCCCGGTGGTCCGGGGCCGTCGGTGCCGGGGCGCCGGTGTCGGCGGGCTCGGTGGGCGCCGGGAAGCCCGGGTTGACGCCGCCGGCCGCGGTGATCCCGGCCGGGCGCAGCAGCACCTTGACGGTCAGCAGCAGGATCCGCAGGTCGAGCCCGAGCGAACGGTTGCCCACGTACCAGAGGTCGAGCTCGATCCGCTCGGGCCAGGTGATGGAGTTGCGGCCGCGCACCTGCGCCCAGCCGGTCAGGCCGGGCCGGACGTCGAGCCGCCCGCGCTGCCGGGTGGAGTAGTGGACGACCTGCTCGGGCAGGGTGGGCCGGGGCCCGATCACGCCCATCTCGCCGCGCGCGACGTTCCACAGCTGCGGCAGCTCGTCCAGGCTGGTGCGGCGCAGCAGCTCACCGAGCCGGGTGATCCGGGGAGCGTCCGGCTCCTCGGGGAAACGCCTGTCCCGCATGGTGCGGAACTTGAGGATCTCGAACTCCTTGCCGTGCAGCCCCGTCCGGGTCTGCCGGAAGAGCACCGGTCCGCCCATCGTGCAGCGGATCAGCAGGGCGATCAGCAGTCCCAGCGGAATCGCGACGATCCCGGCCAGGACGGTGATCACGAGGTCCCCCCCTCGCTTCATGGTCCTTCCCCCCTGATGCGGTGGTGTGGGTCGTGGATGGGCTCAGCCGACCGTCCAGGGCAGTCCCTTGGCGCGGGCGACGGCCGCGTAGGTCGCCAGCGAGACGGCGGCGACCGCCCGCTGGTCGAACTGCGCCGTGGCGCGGCGGCGGGCCGCCGTACCGAGGCGCTCGCGCAGACCGGGCTCGGTGAGAAGCCGGTCCAGCGCGGTGGTGAGGGCCCGGGCGTCGCCGGGCGGGGCGAGGAGCAGGTGCTCGTCGTGGGTGCCGATCTCGCGGCAGCCGCGGATGTCGCTGAGCACCATCGGCAGGCCGCCGGCGGCGGCCTCCATGGCGGAGCGGGAGAACCCCTCCCGGTAGGAGGGGAGCACGAAGACGTCGAGGGCCGCGTAGACGGCGGGCATGTCGCCGCGCGGGCCGAGGAAGGAGACGCCCGACTCGGCCCCGTGGGCATCCGGCTTGTCCGGGTCCTCCGGGCCGATCCAGACGAACCGGGCCTTGCCGGCCAGCGCCCGGGCCGCCTGCGCGTACTCCCGGATGCCCTTCTCGGCGACCCGCCGGCCGACCCCGCCGACCAGCAGCTCGTCCGGCCCGACGCCGAGTTCGGCACGCAGCCCGGCGCGGATGCGGGCGTGTTCGCCCGGGTCGGTGGCGAAGCGGGTGAGGTCCACGCCGTTGCCGACCACCCGCGAGCGGCGGGCCGGGACGGCGCGGGCCAGGGTGCGGCGGTCCTCGCCGTTCTGGTACAGCTCGGCGTGCGAGAAGCGGGCGGCGAAGGCCTCCGCGCCCAGCACGAACGCCCGTTTGGCGAGCGGGTCGTGGGCCTGCGCCCAGAGACCGTGGCAGGTGTTGACGACGACCGGCACGCGGGCGAGCCGGCCGAGCACCCGGCCGAGCACGCCGGTCTTCGGGTTGTGGGTGTGCAGCACGTCCGGGCGGATCCGGTCGAGCACGGCGAGCAGTTCGCGGGCGGCGGCGGCGTCGGCGCGCGGCTCCCAGGCCCGGGTCAGCGCGTGCAGCGGCTCGTGACGCACCCCGATCGCCTCCAGCTCGGGGACGTACGGGCCGGGCGCGCTGATCCCGTAGGTCTGGAAACCGGCCTCCAGGTCGACCTTCAGCTCGGTGGCGAGCAGCAGTTGCAGGCTCATGTCGACGGTGGTGAGGTGGGCGACCCGCAGCGGGCGGCCGCCGGGGCCGCGCAGCCGCGGCGGGATCCGGCTCTCAGGCACGGGCGCCCACCGCCTTCGCGGTGGCGACGATCCGGGCGTAGGCGAGCTCGGGGAGCAGGCGGCCGTGGAGCTTGGCGCGGAAGAAGTCGATCGGGTCGGTGCGGCGCACCGGCACCCGGCGCAGCCGGACCGGGTCCATGCCGGGGGTGTTGCGGCCGACCTCGCCGGTCGCGGCCGTCCGGAAGCGGGCCCGCAGGGCCGGTTCCATGTGCGGGACCGGCACGCCCCAGGTGTAGGCGTAGTGGCTGGGGCGCACGCCCAGGTGCTCCTCGACGTCGTCGCCGCAGGCGTCCAGCTCGGCGGTGGAGAGCAGTTCGGGGCGGGCGTGGGTGCGGGTGTGGTTGGCGACCGTGCACAGGCCGGAGGCGGTCATCTCGCGCAGCTGCGCCCAGCTGAGCGCGGGGGCGCCGGTCGCCTTGGCGGTGGAGCCCTCCCAGCGCATCTCGCCGCCGACGTGGCCGCTGGCCAGGTAGACGGTGAACGGCAGGCCGCGCTCGCGCAGCAGCGGCCAGGCGTTGTCGTAGACGTCCGCGAAGCCGTCGTCGAAGGTGAGGACGACGCTCGGGGTGCTGCGGCCGGCCTCGATCCGGTCGGTGGCCTCGTCGAGGGAGACCACCCGCCCGGGCGGCAGCGCGGCGAGCAGGTCGGCCTGGGCGGCGAAGTCGGCGGCGGACACGTCCAGCTCGTCCGGGCTGCCGCCGCCCACCCGGTGGTAGATCAGCACCGTGGCGCCCTCGCCGGGGCTGGTTCCGGCCCGGCGTGCCAGCTGGCGTTTCACCTGGGCCCGGATGCCCCCGCCGACCGGGGCCGTTCCGGGCGCGGCGGTGCCGCTCATCGTTCCCCCCTCTGCGGCACCCTCCCCGGCGCCGGCAAGTGGCCTCGCATCCGGGGCGGTTGGCGCCCCGGACGGACATCACAGTAGGGGGAACTGTGGGGCTGGTGCCCTGGAATTGTGAAAGAAGCGAGAAGGAGTTGGCAGATGGGCTGAAAACCTGCCGATCTGACCGGTTGAACTCGATCGGGTGAGCGATGTTCGAGTGATTCCGAACGCGGGCCCGGATCCGGCCGGTCGGCGCTCCGCTCTCAGGCCGCCGCGCGGCGGCGGCGGAACAGCGCGAAACCGATCCGGCCGAGCAGCAGCACCCCGGCCGCCAGGCAGCCCGCCACCGCCATCGCCCACGCCGGACCGTCACTGTCCGGAACCACGACCGCCACCACGATCCCCAGCGCGAGGCAGGCCAGGCCCACCAGCGCGAGCGGCACCTGGTGGGTGACCAGCGGGCCACCGTGACAGTACCGGGCCATCCGGGTCGCGCCGTGCGGCGGGAAGTGATCACGTTCCGCATCTGCCATGAGCCCAAGGTACCCCGGCACCGCCGCACCGGCAGCATGCTGGGCGCGATCGGGCGGACACCCCGAGTGACGATCGCGGACGGAGAGGCGGGTGTTCGAGGAGGTGTTGCGAAGGCCTTCCGGAGGAGTTCCGGAGGACTTTTGAAGGACTTCCGGAGGTGCCCGGGAGGTGTCCCGGGCTCGTCTCGAGCTGGTCCCGGAATGGTTCCCGGTGTGCGAAAAAACCTTGCCCGTCCGGTACAACCATCAACGGGGCGTAGCTGTCTCCCTTACATTGAGCGATCCAGGAGCCGTCCGCGGTGCGGGTTGGGAGTCCCCGCCGTGGACCGGACATACCCAGGGGGCGGAGCCGCCGTGCCCTGGAGTCGGAGGCCGGGCTCCGTCCTCCGGCGGTACCGCCACGCCGCATCGGCGACCGAGGGGGAACCGTGCCGCAGTCCCATTCCACGACGTCGACCTCCGGCCCCACGGCCCGCACCAGGGCCGTGGTGACCGCCCTGTCGGATCTGCGGCCCCCGCCGACCACCGCAGCACCGCCCGGACCCGACACCGTGACGATCGACGGGCAGCCGATCGCCACACCGCCGGCCGCGCGGCCGCCCGCCGTCCTCCCGCCGGGCGGCCGGGCCCTGCGCTCCACCGCCACCCGCACCTGCGCCCCGCCCGCCCACCGGCCGGCCGAGCCCGAGCGGGTCGACCATCCGGCCGGCCACTCGGCCGACGCGCGCGGCGAGTGGCTGCGGTTCGCCCCCGTCCAGCCGCTGTTCCGCGCCCGGGCGGCGCAGCGGCTCGCCGTCCTCGCCTACCACGGGGTGACCGACCCCCGCTCGTTCGGCGCCCAGCTGGACCGGCTGCGAAGACTCGCGACCCCCGTCTCGCTGGCCGCCGTGCAGCAGGCCGTCGCCGAACGGCGCCCGCTGCCCGCCCGCAGCGTGCTGGTGACCTTCGACGACGCCGACCGCAGCGTCCTCACCCACGCGCTGCCCGCACTGATCGAACGCGGCATCCCGGCCGCCGCCTTCGTCATCTCCGAACTGATCGGCACCGAAAAACCGTTCTGGTGGCACGAGGCCGACTTCCTCGCCCGGCACGGCGGCCGCGCCCGCTCACTCGACTGCGGCCACCCCTCGCAGCTGCTCCGCCGGCTCAAGGCGATGCCCGACCCGGACCGCCGGCGCAGCCTCCACGAGCTACGGGTCAGCGCCGACCGGCGCCCGCCCGGCCAGGAACAGCTCACCCCCGCCGACCTGCTCGCCCTGCGCGAGGGCGGCGTCGCCATCGGCAACCACACCCAGGGGCACCCGTGCCTGGGCCGCTGCGACGACGCCACCGTCCGGACGGAGATCACCGGCGCCCACGAGGCCCTCACCCGCTGGCTCGGCGAACCCCCGATCGCCTTCGCCTACCCCGACGGCGGCCACGACGTCCGGGCCGAGACCGTCCTGCAGGAACTCGGCTACCGGCTGGGCTTCCTCTCCGACCACCGCCTCGGCCCCCGGCTCCCCACCCACCCCCTCCAGATCAGCCGCCTCCAGGTGGACTCCACCACCAGCACCCGCCGGTTCGACACCATCCTCTCGGGCCTCGAACCCGCCTACCGCCGCTGGCGCGGCCACGCCGCCTGACCCTCCCCCTCACCCCGCGCAGGAAGTCGCCCCACCGACTTCCTGCGCCCACCCGGAGAAGTCGGCCCCACCAGGGCTCTCGCCCGCCACCGCACCAGAAGTCGGCCCCGTCGACTTCCCCCGCCGGCGAACCGGCGCAGGCGGCTGCCACCGGCAACACCACGACCACCGCCAGAAGTCAGGCCGGCCAACTCCGCCGCACAGAAAGTCGACCCCGCCGACTTTCCACACCACCACAGCCAGCCCGGGTCGGCGCGCGCCACCAAGCGGCCATGGGCAGCTGCTGCTGCCCGCCCCCTCAGGTCACCCGGCTACCCACCCCGCACGGCGGCGCATCCGCCGTCGGGGGAAGGCCGCCACCCACCAGACCCACCAAGCACTCGCCAGCCACCGCAGCAAAAGTCGGCGCGGCCCGACGGCTCCCCATGGGGGTCCCGGCGGCATGGCGTGGGTGTGCCGGCATGCTCCGGCTCCGGCCGGGAGCCCTCATCGGGCGACGTGAAGCGGCCTCATCGGCAGAGGTGGGGAAGCCTCTGCGGCGCGACGGGCCCGAACGCGCAGCGCCTGCCGGCTCGACGAAGTCGGCCGCGGCGGCGCGGGCCGGGGGCGCCGGGCGGGTGGGTCAGGCGGTGGGGGCGGTGAGGGGGAGGGTCTGGGGGTAGGCGAGGGCGGCCGGGGGGAGGGTGGCGGGGGTGCCGGCGTGGAGGACGGTGAGGGTGCCGGTGCCCTCGCGGGTGGGGTCGAGGACGCGGCGCAGGGCCTGGGCGGCGACCGGGTCGGCGGAGCCGTGCAGGGTGAGCGAGGGCAGGGAGGTCGGGGCGACGGCGGCGCGGATGCGGTCGGCGACCAGTTCGTAGTGGGTGCAGCCGAGGACGACGGCCGCCGTGCCGGCCGGGGTGCGGGCGGCCGCGGCGGCGATGGCCGCCTCGATGGCCGCGTCGTCGCCGTGCTCGACGGCGTCGGCGAGCCCGGGGCAGGCGACCTCGGTGACGTCGGCCGTTCCGGCGAAGTCGCGGATCAGCCCGCGCTGGTAGGCGCTGCCGGTGGTGGCGGGGGTGGCCCAGATGGCGACCGGGCCGCCGAGGGCGGCGGCCGGCTTGATCGCCGGGACGGTGCCGATGACCGGCAGCGCGGGCTCCAGTTCGGCGCGCAGGGCGGCGAGCGCGTGCACCGAGGCGGTGTTGCAGGCGACGATCAGCGCGTCCGGCCGGTGCGCGGCGGCGGCCCGGGCGCAGCCGAGGGCGAGCTCGGTGACCTCCTCGGGCGTGCGCGGCCCCCAGGGCATCGAGGCGGGGTTGGAGGAGAGCACCAGATCGACGTCCGGACGCAGCGCCCGGAGTGCGGCGGCGGCGGCCAGCAGGCCGATTCCCGAGTCCATCAGTGCGATCTTCACGGGTCAAGACTTTAGTCGATGGCCCGCGCCGGGCCCCGCGTGCGGCAGACTGCCCGGGTGACCGTCCTGCTGTGGATCGCCGCGCTCTCCCTGCTGGTCTGGCTCTGGCTGGCGGGCTGCCACGGGTTGTTCTGGCGCACCGATGTCCGATTGCCGCCGCGCCGGCCGCCGGAGCGCTGGCCGCAGGTGGCGGTGGTGGTGCCGGCCCGGGACGAGGCCGAGGTGCTACCGCTGTCGCTGCCGGGCCTGCTGGCTCAGAAGTACCCGGGACGGGCCCGGGTGGTGCTGGTGGACGACCACAGCACGGACGGGACGGGCGCGCTGGCGCGTTCGCTCGCCGCCCCCGGCGGCCTGGAGCTGACGGTGACCACACCTCCCCCGCTGCCGCCGGGGTGGACGGGCAAGCTGTGGGCGCTGCGGCACGGGGTGGAGCTGGCCGGTCCGGACGCCGAGTACCTGCTGCTGACGGACGCGGACATCGCGCACGGACCGGACTCGCTGGCCGAGCTGGTGGCCGCCGCGCAGGAGAACCGGCTGGACCTGGTGTCGCAGATGGCCCGGCTGCGGGTGGAGACCGGCTGGGAGCGGCTGATCGTACCGGCCTTCGTGTACTTCTTCGCCCAGCTGTACCCGTTCCGGTGGAGCAACCGGCCCGGTGGACGGACGGCCGCGGCGGCGGGCGGCTGCTCGCTGGTGCGGCGGGAGGCCCTGGAGCGGGCGGGCGGGGTGGCGGCGATCCGGGGCGCGGTGATCGACGACGTGTCGCTGGCCCGGGCGGTGAAGGCCACCGGGGGCCGGACCTGGCTGGGGCTCGCGGAGCAGGTGGACAGCGTGCGGCCGTACCCGCGCCTCGCCCTGCTGTGGCGGATGGTGTCGCGCAGCGCGTACGCCCAGCTGCGGCACTCGCCGGTGCTGCTGCTGGGGACGGTGCTGGGGCTGGCGCTGGTCTACCTGGTGCCGCCGGTGGCGACGGTGGCGGGGCTCGCGGGGGGCGCGTGGCCGGTGGCGGCGGCGGGCGCGGCGGCCTGGGCCCTGATGGCGGGGACCTTCGTACCGATGCTGCGCTACTACGGGCAGCCGCCGGTGGCCGCGCTGCTGCTGCCGTTCACCGCCTCGCTCTACCTGCTGATGACGGTCGACTCGGCGGTGCAGCACTGGCGGGGCCGGGGCGCGGCCTGGAAAGGCCGGACGTACTGAACCGGGGCGGGCCGCGCCGGACGAGGAGGCCCGGGCACCCGCCGGTCGCGCGACGTCGCCCGCGTCACCGCCCCAGCAGCCGCAGCGCGGCCGGCTTGGTGAACTCGTACCGGGTCATCTGCTCCAGGTCTTTCAGCCAGCCCACCGCCCGGCCCGGCCGGGCCAGCACCCGGGCGTAGAGGTCCTCGAAGGAACTGGTCACGCTCTCCAGCGAGAACCGGCCGACCACCCACTGCCGCCCCCAGTCGCCCAGTTCGGCCCGGCGCGCCGGGTCGTCCAGCAGCCCGCGCAGCTGTCCGGCCAGTGCCCCGGGGTCGCGCGAGCCGTCGCCGAAGCCGTACATGCAGCGCGAGGCGTGCGGCTCGACCCGCTGGCCCGGCTCGTGCACCGCGGTGTAGCCGGCCGCGCCGTGCACCACCACCGGCTTGCCGAAGGCGAGGCCGCGCAGCGCCGACCCGCCCATGCCGAGGACGACGTCGGCGGCCTGGTAGGCCGGGCGCGGGTCGGCCAGCTGCCCGGGGACCAGCACCGCCCGGCGGCCGAGTGCCGCGTTGACGGCGGCCGCCCGGGCGCGCAGCGGCTCCAGGCTGGGCCCGGCGCCGACGATCACCAGCCGCACGCGCGGGTCGTCCAGCTGCCGGACGGCGTCCACGGTGAGCTCCGCGCCGGCGTCCTTCTCCAGCGCGGGGACCAGCCGGGTGACGATGACCAGCAGCAACTCCTCGTCGCCGATGCCGTGTTCGCGCCGGAACGCCGCCCCGTCGACCAGCCCGGGGGCGTCCGTGGCGGTGTTCACCGGCGGCTCGATGAGGCTGACGTCCCGGTGGCCGAAGGCCCGGCCGTCGCCCATCAGCGCGCCCAGGCCCAGCACCAGCGGCTGGTGCCGGGGCAGGCCGCGCAGCATCCGGATGCCGTAGAAGGTGGTGACCACCGGCAGCCGGCCGTAACGCCCGGGCCCGAAGTAGGAGTTGCGGGCCGCCCGGACCTCCCAGGCGTGCAGCAGTTGGCTGCCGTGCTCGGCGGCCAGCCGGCCCAGCCGGCGCCGGACGTCGGCGTGCGGGGTGTCGGGACCGCCCGCCACCACCACGTCCAGGCCGTGCCCGGCGGCGACGTCGACCAGCGGCGCCGGGCCGGCGACGCCCTGGGCGAACAGCACCGGGTCGTGGCCGCGGTCGCGCAGGGTGCGGGCGATGTCGACCGCGTTGAGCTGGGCGCCGCCCAGGGCCAGGTTGTTGAGATGGACGAGCAGCCGGACCGGTCGCACGCCTCACTCCTCCCAGTGGTGCGGGACGAAGACCGGCGCGGCCAGCACGACGGCGCGCGGCGGGGAGTCCAGCATCGGGCCGAAGACGTCGAACTGGCCGGCCGAGTGCCAGCTCATCAGCGTGCCGCCGTCGGTCCTGCCGATGCTGTAGACGCCGGTCCACAGCGTGTACCGGCCGCGCGGCAGCGGCAGCCGGGGGATCACGCAGGTCACCTCGTGGTCCCCGCCGGCCAGCCGGATCTCGTGGCTGATCTGGAAGATCGGGCTGGAGGTGCCCTCACTGACGCCCAGGTGCAGGGTCGCGTCGCCGCGGTAGTCGCCGCCGAGGGTGAGCTCGACGGTCATCGGCTCGTCGGTGGTGAGGCTCTCCCGGTCCGCGCCGCGCACCTCGTGCTTGAGCAGCTGGACCGGCTCGCCGGTGCGGCCGCCGGCCTCGGACTGTGCCTCGATCGAGTCGCGGTAGCCGGCCATCGCGTCCTTGATCCCGGCGTCCACCCGGATCGAGCCCTGCTCCAGCCAGATGCCGCGCCGGCAGATGGACTCCACGGCGGGCAGGTCGTGCGAGACGAAGACGATGGTGGTGCCCTGCTCGGCGACCTCGCGCATGCGGTCCAGGCAGCGCTGCTGGAACACCGCGTCGCCGACCGCCAGCACCTCGTCGACCAGCAGGACGTGCGGCTCCAGGTAGGCGGCGACGGCGAAGCCCAGGCGCATCTGCATGCCCGAGGAGTAGAACTTCACCTGCCGGTCGATGGCCCCGCCGAGCCGGGCGAACTCCACGATGTCGTCGAAGCGGGTGGCCACCTCGCGCCGCCGCAGGCCGAGCAGCGCGCCGAACAGGTAGATGTTCTCCCGGCCGGTCAGGTCGGGGTGGATGCCGGCCCGGATCTCGATCAGCGCGCCGATCCGGCCGCGCACGTCGATCACCCCGCCGTACGGGTACATCACCCGGGTCAGCATCTTGAGCAGGGTGGACTTGCCGGAGCCGTTGGAGCCGATCAGGCCGACCGACTCGCCCGGCTCGATGTGCATCGAGATGTCGCGCAGCGCCCAGCGCCAGTCCTCGCCCTTCTCGCCGCGCAGCCGGCGGGCCATGGACTCGACCTTGTCGCGCAGCAGCATCCGCTGCTGGTCGGCCTTGAAGCGCTTCCACACCTGGTCGGTGCGGATGGTCCCGAGCGGGAGGGTCCGGCTAGGCGACATCGGCGATCCCCGTCTCCAGCTTCTTGAACAGCAGGTAACCGCCGACCAGGAACACCACCGAGGAGACCGCGGCGATCGTGGTGAGCGTGGCGTCGGGCGCCTGGCCGTACAGCAGGGCGTTGCGGTAGCCCTCGATCACGGCGCCGAGCGGGTTGAGGCCGACGTAGACCTCCTGGAGGCGCTCCGGGATCTGGGCCAGCGGATAGGCGACGGGGGTGGCGAACACGCCCATCTGGGTGATGATCGGCAGCAGGTGGCGCACGTCGCGCAGGTACACCACGGCCACCGACAGGACCAGGGCGATGCCGTAGGTGAAGGCGAACTGGATGCCCAGCAGCGGCACCACCCACAGGAAGGTCGCGGCGGGGGCCGTCCAGAAGACCAGGAACAGCAGACCGAGCACGGCGGTGCCGATCAGCATGTCGACGGTGGCGACCAGCATGGTGGCGAGCGGGAAGACCTCGCGCGGGCAGTACACCTTGTTGAGCAGGCTGAGGTTGTTGGCCAGGCTCAGCGCGCCCTGGTTCATGGTGTTGCTGAAGAACTGCCAGACGATCAGGCCGACGTAGGCGAACAGCGGATACGCGGCGCCCGCGGTGTCGACGTGCACGGCCCGGCGGAACACCAGGGTGAAGATGGCGCACAGCGCGAGCGGGGTGAGCACCGCCCAGGCGAAGCCGAGCACGGCCTGCTTGTAGCGGGCGCGCAGATCGCGTTCGGCGAGCGCGCGGACGAGTTCGCGGGCTCCCCACAGCTCGCGGGCCACCCGGCCCGGGCGGAGCCGGCGTTTGAAGATCAGCTCCGGCGGCGGCCCCTCGGCGGCCGGCGGGCGCCCCGGGGCCCGCGTTGTCTTGCTGTCGCGCTCGTCGACGAGCGGCGCGCGTTGTCCCCCCACGGACACCTGCCCTCTCCGGTACCGGCGGTATCGAGAAGTGGGCCCGTCACGGCGGCTCCTGACGCCGTCGGCGGCGCGGCCCGGCCCCACTCTGGCACAGAGTGTGGCCGCCGGGGGGCGGTTCGGTGAAGGTGATCCGCCCCGCCGGCCGAGGAAGGGCGACGAAGCGGCCGGCCGGCAGCGAGAAGGCGGGCCGGCCGTGGTGCGGCCGGCCCGCCGGGGCGGTCAGGGGTGGTGACGGAGGGTCAGTGCAGGGTGTGGGCCGGGTGGCGCTGCTGGTCCTGGGCGACGAGGTGGTCCATCACCTCGGGCATCGCCTCGACACCGCCGGCGTTGGTCGGCGAGGTGCGGTACTCGCCCTGCACGATCACGGTGGGCAGCTCGTTGATGCCGTGGCGGACGAACAGCCGGGCGGCCTCGTCGACCGCGCGGTCCACCTCGGTCGAGCGGTAGGCGGCGCGGAAGCGCTGCTGGTCGACGCCCTGGCCCTGCGCCCAGGCGGCGGCGGTGTCCTCGCTGGTGAGGTCCCGCCGTTCGGTGTGGACGGCCCGGAAGGTGGCGGTCTGCAGGCGGTCGACCTCGCCGAGGCGCTCCAGCGTGTAGTACAGCCGGGCGTGGCCGCGCTGGACGGCCTCCTCGCGGCTGCCCTGCCAGATGGCCGGCACCCGGCGCAGGTCGACGTCGGAGCGGTGGCGCTCGGTCCAGGCCCGCAGCGGCTCCTCCAGCGCCTGGGAGTGCCCGCAGTCGTACCAGAAGAACTCCAGGGCCTCGGTGCGGGCACTCTCGCGCACCGGCTGGATGGTGTTGAGGTGGGAGAACGGGGTGCCCTCGCGGGGCGGCCGGTGGTTGGCGGCGGCGGCCTGGAGCGGGGACGCGGCGATCCCGGCGGCGAGGGCCAGCAGCAGGGTGGTTCGAAGGATCGGCTTCACAGGGGGGAGTGTGACCCGTGACGGAACGTCATCGGCCAGTCGTCCCGGTGCGTCGGGCCGGGATTCGCCTGAACGGCGCACCCGGCCCGGCGCACCGGGACGCGTCAGCCGAGGCCGCCCGGTCCCCCGCTGCCGCAGATCTCGCTGAACAGCCGCTGCCAGGCGTCGGCCACCACGTCGAGGTCGTTGTGGGCCAGCGCGTGGGCGCGGGCGGCGGCCCCGAGCCCGGTGCGGTCGCCGGCCAGGACCTTGGCCAGCGCCTCGGCGAGGGCCGGCGGGTCGCCGGGGGCGACCAGCGCTCCGGTGACGCCGTCCCGGACCACCGAGCCGACCCAGCCGACGTCGGTGGCGACGGCCGGCAGGCCGGCCAGCGCGGCCTCGATCAGCACCCCGGGCACACCCTCGCTGTCGCTGCTGAGCAGGACGGCGTCCACGGCCCGGTAGAGCGGTGCCGGGTCGTCGAGGGTGCCCAGGAAGTGGGCCCGGGCGGCGGCCGGATGTCGCTCCAGTGCGGAGCGTTGCGGGCCGTCGCCCGCCACGGCGAGCCGCACGTCGGGGAGCCGGTCGAGGGCGTCGAGGGCGAGGTCCAGGCGCTTCTCGGCGGCGATCGCGCCGACCCAGGCGACCAGCAGGCCGTCCGGCGGCAGGCCCAGCTGCTGGCGGGCGGCGCGCCGGTCGGCCTCGTCACGGGCGGGCGGGTAGTGGTCGGCGGCGCGGGCGTTGGGGATGGTGCGGACGTTGGCGGCGGGCAGCCGGAAGCGTTCCACGAGCAGGTCGCGGGCGCCGTCGGCGAGGGCGGTGACGGCGGCGGCGCGGTGCAGCAGGGCGCCGGTGCGCAGCCGGCGGACCGGGCCGGGCGTCCAGTGCCGGGGGTCGCCGATGGAGACGTAGACGAACGGGGTGCGGGTGCCGGCGAGGGCGAGGGCGCAGGCGGGGAGGGTGGAGGATCCGTGGGCGACGACGAGGTCGGCGGTGCGGGCGGCGGTGCGCAGGGCGCCGAGGGTGCGCGGGTGGAGGCGGCCGGGGCCGAGGACGGTGGTGGAGCGGGTGTCGGCGGCGTCCGGCCGGGCGTCCGGGTGCGGGGCGAGCGCGCGCAGGGCGGAGGCCTGGCCCCGGCGGCGCAGTTCGTGGTGGAGGTCGCGGGCGAGGCCCTGGGCGCCGCGGCGGCGCGGATCGGTGATGAGGTGCAGGATGCGGGGGCGGGTTCCGGTCTTCCTGACCGGTGTCGCTTCAGGCATGGGAAAGACCTTGGCACAGCCTCCCGCCTGGGACGACCCCTTCGCGCAACCCGGCGGTGGTCCGTACGCCAGCGCGGGTACTCCCGAAAGGCGCCGGGCGGGCGCCGTCGTACGCCCTTCGGGGGGTCGACGCGCCCTGTTCCGCGCTGTCGTGCGCCCCCTGACGGTTCGCCGACGGCCCGCCCGGGCCGCTCCCGGTGTGGCCGAATCGCTGGCGGGCGCCGGTCGCGACCTGCGATGCTGATCGGCAGTCAGGGCGCCGTCCCGGCACGGGAGACCGGGCGCGCCCAGGAGGGCGGGGGTTGGCCTGTGCATGTGCTCTATGTGATCGACAGCGTGAGCCGGGTCGGCGGGGCCGAGCAGGGTCTGGTGGCGATGGCCCCCCAGCTGGTGCGGGCCGGGGTGAAGCTCGACGTCGCGTACCTCAAGGACTCCCCCGGCGGCTTCCAGCCGGAGCTCACCGCGGCCGGGGCGGACGTGTTCGGGGTCGGCCGGCCCTCCCGGGGGCGCACCGTCGCCGCCCTGCACCGGCTGGTCCGCGAGCGCCGCCCGGACCTGGTGCACACCACGCTGTACGAGTCGGACGTGCTCGGGCGGGCGGCCGCGCTGGCCGCCCGCACCCCGGTGGTGACCAGCCTGGTCAACGCGTCGTACGGGCCGGAGCACCGCCACGCGCGCGGGCTGAGCCCGTGGAAGGTGCGGGCCGCGCAGACGGTGGACGCGGCGACCGCGCAGGGCACCCGGCGCTTCCACGCGCTGACCCGCTACGTGGCCGGGGCGATGGCGCGCCGGCTGCGGGTGCCGTCCCAGCGGATCGACGTGGTGCCGCGCGGGCGCGACCCGGAGCGCCTCGGCACGGTGACGCCGGACCGGCGGGCCGCCGTGCGCACGGCGCTGGAGCTGCCGCCGGACGTGCCGGTGGTGCTGGCGGCGGCCCGTCAGCAGTACCAGAAGGGCCTGGACGTGCTGCTGGAGGCCTGGCCCGAGGTGCTGCGCGCCGAGCCGGAGGCGGTGCTGCTGCTGGCCGGCAGCGAGGGCATCGAGAGCGAGCGGCTGCAGGCGCTGGCCTCGGCGACCACCGGGGTGCGCTTCCTCGGGCCGCGCGACGACGTGTTCGACCTGATGGCGGCCTCCGACGCGTTCGCCGTGCCGTCCCGCTGGGAGGGGCTGGGCAGCGCGGCGATGGAGGCGATGGGGGTCGGGGTGCCGCTGGTCGCCGCCGACGTGCCGGCGCTGCGCGAGACGGTGGGCTCGGAGGACTACGCCCGGCTGGTGACGCCGGAGCGGCCGGCCGAGCTGGCGGCGGCGCTGACCGACACCCTGGAGGACCGGGCCTCGGCGCGGGTGCGGGCGAAGGCGGCGCGGGCGCGGTTCCTGACCTCGTTCACGCTGCATCAGGTGTCGGCGCAGATGGTGGAGTTCTACGAGCGCTCGCTGCGGCTGCGGACCGTCTGAGAGCCGGAGGGCGGGCCCCGGGGGCGCCCGCCCGGGCCGGTCCGGGGAGCGCCCTGTCCGGATCCCGGCGCTCCGGGCCCGGCCGTCCGGGATCTCCCCGGACCAGTATCGCCAAAGAGGTTGCGCCGCACGTCGGCGCTCGGGAAGCATCGCCGGGGGGACCGGCGGGGGCGGCGGTCGGCACGCACTGTTCGCGGTGCACCGCCGGGCCGGGCCACGCCGTGGGGAGCGCGTCGTCGAGACGTACGTCCGCGAGTCGTCAGGGGGGCGGGTTGCGACATCAGCCGAGGGATTCCACCGTGCCCGTGCGGGCCCAGCGGTCACGCCCCGGGGCGTGACACCCCAGCGGTACCCGGACCCGCCGTGCTCCCGTGGGGGCGCGACGGGCGCTGACAGCACCACCGCACCACGAACGCGAGGGGATCCAACCGGTGGAACCGGCAAACCACTTCACCGTCCTGCGGCGCTACTGGCGGCTGCTCGTCGGCTGCACGCTCGCCGCGCTGGTCGTCGGCTGGCTGCTGACCCCGGCCGGCGACACGGTGGACAACGCCAAATGGAAGTGCAAGGTCGCGATCACCCCGGTCGCCGGTGCGGGCGACACCGTCCGCGCCGACCAGGTGCTCTCCTACGCGCAGGGCGCGGACGTCGCGGCGGCGGCCGCCAAGGCCCTCGGCATCGCCGACGCCTCCGAGGCGATCGCCCGCCGGACCGTCACCGCGGACAGCCCCCAGATGCTGACCATCGCCACCACCGGCCCGACCAAACAGTCCTGCTCGGACCTGGCCACCGCCTACTCGGCGGCGATCATCAAGGGCTACAGCGACGAGTCGGCCCGCAGCGCCGCCGAGACGATCAAGAAGCTGCAGGCCCAGGCGGACACCCAGCAGCAGCAGCTGAACGACATCCAGGCCCAGTACAACCGCTCCTCGCCCGCCGACCAGCCCAAGCTGCAGCCCAAGCTGACCGCCGCCGCCACCTCGCTGACCACCACCCTCACCACGATCAGCAAGCTGGCCAACGGCGCCCAGACCGACGCCATCCAGCAGTGGGGCAGCATCGACGCCCGGCAGGGCACCAGCAACCTGCTCTCCTCCCCCAGCCGCGGCATGCGGCTCGGCCTCGCGGTGGTGCTCGGCCTGGCGCTCGGCGTGGTCGCCGCGCTGATGCTCAGCCGGATGGACACCAGGCTGCGCAGCCGCAACGCCGTCGAGGAGGCGTTCAACCTGCCGGTGATCGGCGAGGTGCCGCACCTGTCGCGCCGCCAGCGGCGGGTGCGCGAACCGCTGGTGCGCGCCCGGCCCTCCGACCCGGCCGCCGAGGCGTACCGCTCGCTGCGCTCGACGCTGCTGCTCACCGGCCCCGACTCGCTGGCCCGCCCGGCCGGCGGCGAGGACCGGGACCCGGCGCGGGCGGTCGCGCGTCGGCTCGCCGAGACCGCGCCGGTGGTCCTGGTCGCCTCCGGCGGCAGCCGCGACGGCCGGACCATCACCATCGCCAACCTGGCCGCCGCGCTCGCCGAGACCGGCCGCGAGGTGCTCGTCCTGGACTGCGACTTCCGCCACCCCCAGCTGCACGCCCACCTCGGCGTCGGTGACGGGCCGGGCATGGCCGAACTGCTCAGCGGCGAACGGCTCGGCGAACTGGACGACCTGATCCGGCCGACCAACGTCGACGGCGTCTCGCTGATCACCGGCGGCAACACCACCGCCTACCCGGCGGCCCTGGTGCTGCGGGCCGCCGAGGTGCTGCGCCGGGCCCGCCGGCACGCGGACGTCATCCTGGTCGACACCTCGCCGCTGCTGCACGCCAACGACGCCTACGACCTGGTGCAGCACGCCGACGCGGTGCTGGTGACCGTGCGCAGCGGAAACGTCACTCCGGAACAGGCCGACCGGGTGGCCGAACTGCTCTCCCGCACCGGGGTTCCGGTGGCCGGGGTGGCGCTGCTCGGCACCTACGGGCCGGCCGGCGGACGGCGGCGCGCCCCGGCGGGCGGCTCCGGGGCGGGCGCCGCGGCCGGCCGGGGCGCGGCTG
>NZ_JBHVGL010000033.1:0-64 GCF_042800875.1 Kitasatospora sp. NPDC057595
CTCGCCGCCGTCGAGCAGGAGTTGGCGCAGGCGCGCGAGGCACACCGGGTGGAGCTCGCCGCGG